>CAXTTU010000114.1:0-9436 GCA_964247225.1 uncultured Sphingomonas sp.
GCGAAGGAGCCGCCCCCGGTGGCAGAGGACAGTCTTTTCGGCATTCACGCGGCGGCGCTCTCGGTGCGCTCGCAGCGGATGGGGCTGCTCGCGTCCAACATCGCCAATGCGTCGACGCCCGGCTTCAAGGCGCGCGATCTCGACTTCCAGACCGCGCTCTCATCCGCAGAGGCGGGCGGCTCGACCGACGTGGCGATGCGCTATCGCAACCCGAGCGCGCCCTCGCTCGACGGCAACACGGTGGAGCTGTCCTCCGAACAGACCGCCTTTGCCGAGAACGCGGTGCAGTATCAGACGACGCTCTCGTTCCTCAATGGCCGCATCGGCCAGATCACCCGCGCGCTGAAGGGCGAATGATGGACCAGCCGTTAACCATCTTCCAGGTCGCGGGCCGCGCGATGAGCGCGCAGCTGACGCGGATGAACACCACCGCCTCCAACCTCGCCAATGCGGGGCAGGTGTCGGGGAGCGAGGCCACCGCCTATCGCGCGATGAAGCCGGTGTTCCGCACCAGCTTCGACAAGGCCTCGGGCATGTCCACCGTTGATGTCGAGCAGGTGGTCAACACCGGCGCGCCGACCAAGAAATACGACCCCTCCAACCCGTCCGCCGACAAGGACGGCAACGTCTTCGAGGCGGGCGTCGATGAAACGCAGGAGCTGGTCGATATGATGGAGACCTCACGCGGTTATCAGAACAATGTCGAGGTGATGAACACCGCCAAGTCGCTGATCCTCGATACGCTCAAGATGGGCCGGTAAGCCATGACCACCTCCGCCTTCGATACCACGCTCGCCGGGCTCGGCATCCCGACCACCGCCTCCGCCGCCGCAAAGGCAGCGACGACCGCGAACGCGAGCAAAGGCCAGACCACGCTGGGCCAGGCGGATTTCCTCAAGCTGCTCACCGCGCAGATGAGCAACCAGGACCCGTTCAACCCGGTCGATAATACCCAGATGGTCGCGCAGATGGCGCAGTTCTCGTCCGTCGCGGGCATCAGTCAGATGAACACCACGCTGACGTCGATCGCGACCAAGCTCGGCGCGACCTCGAGCGGCGACGCGATGAACTATGTCGGCAAGACGGTGCTGACCGAGGGCAAGACCGCCTATGCGCGCAGCGCCGGCGGCATCGCGGGCGCGGTGGAGCTCGACGGCGCGGCGACCGACGTCCAGGTGACGATCGCGGACGCGAACGGCGCGACGCTCAAGACGCTGACGCTCGGGCCGCAGGCGGCGGGCACGGTTTCCTATGACTGGGACGGCACCACCGACGGGGGGAGGGCGGCGGGCAACGGCCCGTTCACCGTCACCGCGACCGCCGCCAATGCGGGCACGACCGTCGCGAGCCGCGGCCTCGTCTGGGCCCCGGTACAGTCCGTGTCGCTGCCCGCGGGCGGCACCCCTTCCCTCAACGTGACCGGCCTCGGCACGGTCGCCGTTTCCGCCGTCCGCCAGGTCGGCTGAACCCTTTCAAGGAGCAACGCGCATGTCCTTCTACACTTCGCTTTCCGGCCTGCAGGCATCGCAGACCGATATGTCGGTGATCAGCCACAACATCGCCAACGTCGCCACGGCGGGCTTCAAGAAGAGCCGCACCGAGTTCGCGGACGTGATCGCGTCCAACCTCGCTTCCGATCCGACCAAGATCGTCGGCTCGGGCGTGGCGGTAAAGGCGAACCGCCAGCTGTTCACCGAGGGCAACCTCACCACCACCGGCTCCGCGCTCGACCTCACCATTTCGGGCGACGGTTTCTTTGCGGTCAAGACGGGCGGCACCAACCCGCAGGTCGATTACACGCGCAACGGGCGGTTCCTGGTCGATACCAACCGCAACGTCGTCGACGCGCAGGGCAGCGCGCTGCAGGTCTATCCGGTCGACAGCGACGGCAACCCGACCGCGACCGGCGCCGACGGGCTGACCAGCCTGCAACTGCCGGCGACCAGCGGCACGCCCAAGGCGTCAAGCGCGGTCGCGCTGGACGTCAACCTGTCCTCCGCCGCCGCCGCGCCGGCGGGCGCGTTCGACCGGACCAACCCGACGACCTATAACAACGCGACTGCGACCACCGTGTACGACTCGAACGGCAACGCGGAGACGCTGACCAACTATTATGTCCGCCAGCCGACCGCGAGCGGTGCGACCTCGACCAACTGGTCGGTCTATTCCTATCTCGGCAGCCAGCCGCTGGCGGTGAATGGCTCGACCGCGCCGCAGACGATGACCTTCGACGCGAAGGGCGCGATGACGCAGCCGACCGCGCCGGTCGCATTTGACCCCGTGACCCCGACCGGCAGCACGACGAGCCAGGCGCTCACGCTCGATTATTCGAACTCGACCCAGGTGTCGTCCGCCTTTGAGGTCGTGGCGCGAAGCCAGAACGGCAAGCCGTCGGGGCAGCTGTCGGGCGTGTCGGTCGACCAGGCGGGCGTGGTCACCGCCACCTTCTCCAACGGCGACAACCAGAAGCTCGGCATGGTCGCGCTGGCCAATTTCAACAATCCGACGGGCCTGCGTCAGACCGGCGACAGTTACTGGGCTGCCACCGGGATCTCGGGCAGCGCCAAGATGGGGAACTCGGGCCAGAGCGGCTTCGGCGCGCTGATGAGCGGCACGATCGAAGGGTCGAACGTCGACATCACCGAGGAGCTGGTCGACCTGATCTCGGCGCAGCGCAACTTCCAGGCCAACGCCAAGGCGCTCGATACGCAGAACCAGGTGAGCCAGACCATCTTCAACATCCGCAACTGAGCTGAACGGGAAAGCGGGAGGCCGCGATGGACAAGCTCATCTACACCGCCGCCTCGGGCCTGCGCGCGCGCTTGTCCGCGCAAGGCGCGATCGCCAACAACATGGCGAACGCGTCGACCACCGGCTTTCGCGCCGACCGCGCGGTGTTCGACCGGGTGGAGGTGCAGGGGCCGGGCTTTGCCGACCGCGCGCCCGCGGGCGAGGAGGTCACCGATTGCGACCGGACCGCGGGCGCGGTGCAGCAGACCGGGCGCGCGCTCGACGTGGCGGTGACCGGCGACGCGTGGATCGCGGTGCAGGCCGCGGACGGGTCAGAAGCCTATACGCGGCGCGGTGATCTGGAGGTCGCGCCCTCGGGCGTGCTCCAGACGGGCGACGGCTATCCGGTGATGGGCGGCTCCGGCCCGATCACCGTACCGCCGTACAGCTCGCTGTCGATCGCCGCCGACGGCACGATCAGCATCGTGCCGCAGGGCGGCGACCCGAAGGCACCGCAGACGCTCGACCAGATCAAGCTCGCGGACGCCAAGGGCTCGACAACGGTGAAGGGGCTCGACAACCTTCTCCACGTCAAGGGCGGCGGCGCGTTGCCGCAGGACATGGACGCGAAGATGCAGGGCGGCGCGCTCGAAGGCTCCAACGTCAACATGACGCAGGCGCTGGTCGACATGATCGACAACCAGCGCTCGTACGAAGTCGAAGCCAATATGATGAAGTCCGCCAAGGACATGGACGAAAGCGGCGCATCCGTGATGCGCCTGCCGTCGTGAGATGTATCCTTTCCCCGTTCGTGCTGAGCGAAGTCGAAGCACAGGCCACCCACACTACGCTTGCCGGTCCTTCGACTTCGCTCAGGACGAACGGGGTTAGGCAATCTTAACCCCGTTTGTGCTGAGCTTGTCGAAGCACAGGCCAAGTGCACTGCCCTCGCCCCGGGCGAGCGGAACTTTGGAGACCAATCAATGACCTCCGCCGCCATGCACATCGCGCGCACCGGGCTCGACGCCCAGGACATGCGCATGCGGGTGATCTCGAACAACCTCGCCAACGTCAACACGACCGGGTTCAAGAAGGACCGGGCCGCGTTCGAGACGCTGGCGTACCAAACGGTGACCGCGCCCGGCGCGCCGTCCACCGCCGAGACGAAATACGCGACCGGGCTCAACCTCGGCACCGGCGTGCGCGTCCAAGGGACCGCCAAGATCGACACCGCCGGCACGATGCAGACCACGGGCAACAGCCTCGACCTCGCATTGGACGGCGACGGCTATTTCCAGGTGCAGCTGCCCGGCGGCCAGCTCGGCTACACGCGGGCGGGCAATTTCTCTCGCTCCGCCGAGGGCTTGCTGGTGACCAGCGAGGGTTATCAGGTTCAGCCCGGCATCACCGTGCCGCAGGGCGCGAGCGCGATCACGATCGGCACCGACGGCACCGTCAGCGCGACCGTGCCCGGGCAGACCGAGCCCGCGACGCTGGGGCAGATCCAGGTCGCGAGCTTTCCCAACTCGGCGGGGCTCAAGGCGACGGGCGACAACTATCTCGTCGAGACGGCGGCCAGCGGCGCGGCCAATCTCGGCGTCGCCGGGCAGGAGGGGCGCGGCAACGTCCGGCAGGGGATGCTCGAAGGCTCCAACGTCAACGTCGTCGAGGAGCTGGTCGACATGATCGAGACGCAGCGCGCCTATGAGGTGAACAGCAAGATGATCTCGGCGAGCGACGACATGCTCAAATACGTCAACCAGAACATCTGATGCGGCGCGTTCTCCTCATCGCCGTCGCGCTGCTCCCCGTGCCCGCGAGCGCGGGGGTGTTCGGGCACAAGCAGCCGCCCGAAGTGTTCACCGCCGTCCGCGCGCCCGTCGCCCCACCCGCGCCGCCGCCGGTCGCCAACGGCTCGATCTTCCAGTCGTCGGACGGCTATGCCGCGTTGTACGAAGGCACGCGCGCGAAGCGGGTGGGCGATCCCCTCACCATCGTGCTGGTCGAGCGGACCGCTGCGTCCAAGTCGGCGACATCCAAGCTCGACTCGGGCGGCGGGTTCGGCATCACCCCGCCGACCACGGGCGCGCTGTCCTTGTTCCGCGGAACGGACGCGAGCGTCAGCGGCAAGCGCAACTTCAACGGCAGCGGCGCCGCGGACCAGGCCAATTCGCTGACCGGCGAGGTAAGCGTCACCGTGTCGCAGGTGTTCCCCAACGGCACCATGGCGGTGCAGGGGGAGAAGCGCGTGACGCTCAACCGCGGCGACGAATGGGTGCGCATCAAGGGGCTGGTCCGCTCGGCGGACGTGTCGGCGGACAACCGCGTGCCCTCGACGCGGGTGGCCGACGCCGAGATCAGCTACACCGGCAAGGGCGACGTCGCGCGCGCGAGCCGGCAAGGGTGGCTGAGCCGCTTCTTCGGGGTGGTGAGTCCGTTCTGATGAACGATCTGGTAACTACATGCCGGGCAAGGTGTCGGGCATGATCCGCTCCCTCCTCGCCGCGCTCGCCACCTTGCTGGTCGCCGCCCCCGCGCAGGCGGACCGCATCAAGGACCTTGGCGCGTTTCAGGGCATCCGCTCGAACCAGCTGACCGGATATGGCATCGTCGTCGGCCTGCCGGGGACGGGGGACGACAACCTCGAATATACGGTGCAGAGCCTCAAGGCGGTCGCGTCGCGCTTCGGGTTGCAGCTGCCCTCCACGGTCAACCCGGGGATGAAGAACGCCGCCGTGGTGATGATCACCGCCGAGCTGCCCCCCTTCGCCAAGCCGGGGCAGCGCGTGGACATCACCGTCGCCTCGATGGGCAAGGCCAAGTCGTTACGCGGCGGGTCGCTGATCCTCACGCCCCTGCTCGGCGCGGACGGGCAGATCTATGCGATGGCGCAGGGCAACCTAGCGGTCGGAGGCCTCGGCGCGGAAGGGGCGGACGGGTCCAAGATCGTTGTCAACGTGCCTTCTTCGGGCCGCATCCCGGAGGGCGCGACGGTGGAGCGCGCGGTCGCGACCGGATTCGACAGCGCGCCGACGCTCACCTTCAACCTCGCGCGTGCGGACTTCACCACCGCGCAGAACGTCGCGGGCGCGATCAACCGGCGGCTCGGCCCCGGATCGGCGCAGGCGATCGACGCGGTGTCGATCGCGGTCAAGGCACCGCCGGGCGCGGACACGCGCGCGACCGTCATGTCGACGGTGGAGAATCTCGACGTCGTCTCCGCCGAGCCTCCGGCGCGCGTCATCGTCAACGCGCGCACGGGGACGGTGGTGATCAACTCCGCCGTCCGCGTCGGCCCCGCCGCGGTGACGCATGGCAAGCTGACGGTCCGCATCGACGAGAAGCCGCAGGTGAGCCAGCCCGCGCCCTTGTCGCAGGGGCAGACGGTGGTCACGCCCAATAGCGGGGTCGCGGTGGACGAGGAGAAGAGCAAGATGTTCCTCCTCGCCCCCGGCCCCAAGCTCGCCGACATCGTCAAGGCGGTGAACGCGATCGGGGCAAGCCCGGCCGATCTGGTGGCGATCCTGGAAGCGCTGAAGGAAGCGGGCGCGCTCAAGGCGGAGTTGATCGTGCTGTGACGACGCCCATCATCTCCCCGAGCACTGGCGCAGCGACCGACTCCTCCCGCCTCAAATCCGCCGACAACCTCAAGGCGGCGGGGCAGAAGTTCGAGGCCGTGTTCACCGGCATGATGCTGAAGTCGATGCGGCAGGCGAAGCTCGCCGACCCGTTGTTCGATTCCAAGGCGATCGACACGTTCAGCGAGATGCAGGATGCGCAGGTCACCAAGGCGATGGCCGAGCACACCCCGCTCGGCATCGGGAAAGCCATGACCGACTATCTGTCGAAATCGCAACCCGGTCTTAACCAGGGCACCGCTACGACTCGCGAATGAGCGACCTCCTGTCCATCGGCGCGAGCGGCGTACGGGCCTATCAGTCCGCGCTTGGCACCGTGTCGGACAATATCGCCAATGCGCAGACCCCCGGCTACACCCGCCGCGCGACGACGCTGGCGGAGGTCGTCTCCACCTCGGGCAGCATTACGCACTCGCGCGCGGTCGAGCAGAACGGCGTCGTCGCGACGGGGGTGTCGCGCTCGGCGGACGCGTTCAAGGCGGCGGCGGTGCGCGTCGCGGGGTCGGACCTCGCGCGCACGCAGACCGCCGCGACCTGGCTCGGCCAGGTGCAAAGCGCGCTGACCGGCAACAATCTCGGCGACCGGCTGACCGGCTTCTTCGCGACCGCGACGACCTTGAGCGCGGACCCGACCTCCACCGCCGCGCGCTCGGCGATGCTGGAAGCAGGGACGAGCGTCGCCAATGCCTTCGCGGGCACCGGCCGCGCGCTCGATCAGGCGGCGGCGGACCTCGACGGCACCGCCGACGACGCCGCGGCGAAGCTCAACTCGCTTGGCGCGGCGCTCGCCAAGGTCAATGACGGGCTCGGGCGCAGCGCGCCCGGCAGCGCTGCGGGCGCGGGGCTGGCCGATCAGCGCGACGGGCTGCTCGAACAGATGAGCGCGCTGACGGACATCGACGTCCAGTTCGACGTGCTCGGTCGCGCGAGCGTGCGTGTCGGCGGCGCTACGGGCGCGGCGTTCGTTTCCGGCGGCGACGCGGGCACGCTCACCTATGCGCGGAGCGATACGGGCAACGTCTCGTTCGCGGTGCATCTCGACGGACAGACCAGCGCCGCATCCCCGGGCGGCGGCGCGCTGGCGGGGGTGGCGGACGCGGCGACGCGGATCGTCGACGCGCGCGCGGCGCTCAACCAGCTGGCGACGCAGTTCTCGACCGGCGTCAACGCGGTGCAGGCGGCGGGTCAGGACGCCAACGGTCAGGCGGGCGCGGCGATGTTCGCGACCGGCGCGACACCGACCGACCTGTCGCTGTCACTCACCGACCCGGCGGGCGTCGCGGCGGCATCGAACGGCGGCGGGTCCCGCGACAACGGCAATCTCGCCAGGCTCGCGTCCTTGCGCCAGTCGGGCGGGTTCGAGACGAAGGTGACCGACCTCGTCTCCGACTCCGCCGCCGCGCTCAGCGCCAAGCAGACGGTGGCCGCGGCGCAGACCAGCATTCATGACGGCGCAGTGGCGACGCGCGATGCGGTGTCGGGGGTCAATCTCGACGACGAGGCGGTCAGCCTGCTCCGCTTCCAGCAGGCCTATTCCGCGTCGAGCCGCGTGATCCAGGTCGCGCGCGACACGCTGCAATCGATCCTGGATATCCATTGATGTCGCCGCTCTCCTCGTCGCTGTTCTATGACCGTACGGCGAGCGCGATGTCGTCACTGACCGCGCGCGCGGACACGTTGAACACCCAGATTTCGTCGCAGAAGAAGTTGAGCGCGCCGTCGGACGATGTGGTCGCCTATCAGCAGCTGCGCGCCATCGCCACGGCGGGTGCGGACGATACCGCGAACGCGGCCAATATCGGCGTCGCGCAGGCGCGGATCACGGGGGCGGACACGGCGCTGACCGCGATCACCAGCCAGCTTCAGCACGCATCCGAACTCGCGATCCAGGCGCGCAACGGAACGCTCAATAACGGCGACCGCGCCAACATCGCCAGCCAGCTTTCAACCATCGCTGACACGATCGCCAACCTCGCCAACGGGGTGGACGCGAGCGGGCAGCCGCTGTTCGGCGGCTCCGACACCGGCGCGGCGGTGGTCGCCAATGCCGACGGCACGCACACGCTAGCGACCGGCAAGACCCCGTCGGTGCCGATCGGCGCAGGTCAGTCGGTGGTGCCGGGCGAGAACGCGACGGCGGTGCTGGGGCTGTCGGGCGGCCGCAACGCGATCGACATGGTCGCGGCGCTCGCGACCGCGCTGAAGGGCGGCGGCGACACGAGCGCGGCGCTCGGCAGCGCGATCAGCGATCTGTCGACCGCGACGACGCAGGTCAGCGATGTCCAGGCCTCGCTCGGCGCGCGCGGCGCGCGGCTCGACCTCGTATCGGCCCAAGCGACCACGGCGGCGACGCAGCGCGAAACGCGCCGCTCCGCGCTGGAGGACACCGACTATACCCAGGCGATCGCCGACCTGCAGAAGACGATGACGGTGCTCCAGGCGACGCAGGCGAGCTTCACCAAGCTCAGCAGCCTGTCGCTGTTCGATTACCTGAAATAGCGTCTGGCCGGGGCTGTCCTACAGCGATCCAAATGGGTTAGCTGTCGGCCATGCTCATTTGCGCTCCCGCCCGTTTACCGGATTACGCAACAAAATTACTGCGTGGAGCAACGCAATTTCAGAACGGGCGTGTGATGTGTGAAGCGTCGGCTTCGTCGCTGTCCGACTCGCGGCGACGTTGCCTTGCCGGATACGGTTAACCCGATCGCCACGAAGTCTCGTTAGGTCGCGCACCTGACCTACTCTATCGTCCGGAAACGCAATGTTCCCCATCATCGGCCTCGTCGTCCTGCTGCTCATGGTCTTCGGCGGGTTCGCGTTCACCGGCGGCGCGCTGGGTCCGGTGATGGAGGCGATCCCGCACGAGATGCTGATCATCGGCGGCGCGGCGGCGGGCGCGCTGATCATCGGCAATTCGGGCAAGGAACTCAAAGCCATGGGCGGCGGTCTCGCCAAGGTGTTCAAGGGGCCGAAATACAAGAAGCAGGATTATCTCGACGTCATCTTTCTCGTCTCCAAGCTGATGAAGATGCTGCGCACCGACGGGCCGATCGCGCTCGAGCCGCATG
>CAXTTU010000115.1:0-9414 GCA_964247225.1 uncultured Sphingomonas sp.
GAGCCGGAGGTGAACATCAAGAGCGCCGAGCGCGGGGCGGCGGACGCGATCCTGCGCGATGAGATCGCCAAGGCGCTCGATGCGATGCCGGGCGACGAGAAGGTGATGCTCAAGCTGTCGCTGCCGGAGACGCCCGACCTGTTCCTGCCGCTGGTCGAGCACCCGCGCGTGCTGCGCGTGGTGGCGCTGTCGGGCGGGTTCAGCCGCACGGAGGCCTGCGCCGAGCTCGCCAAGAACCGCGGCGTGATCGCGAGTTTCAGCCGCGCGCTGCTGTCCGACCTGCGCCACGGCATGAGCGATGCCGAGTTCGATCGCGCGCTGGGCGAGGCGGTTGACGAGATCTACGCGGCCTCGACCACCAAGGTGCCCGAGCCCGCTTGAGCGGGCCCCGGTCAGGGCCCGGCGAGGATGTCCCGGGGGAGGGCGGCGAACCGCTCGCGTTCACCTATCGCGTGATCGCGCCGCCGTTATGGGCGTTGGTCGGCATCATGGCCGGCGAGTTGTTAGTGGTGCATCCGCTTGTGGCGCATTGGACGCTGTGGGGCGCGCTCGCTCTGTCGGCGTTGTCGCTCGTGGTGGTCGGCTGGCTGGTCTTCGGCCTGCTCTCCATGCCGCGGCTACCCGTGCTGGTGGGCCGCGATCTGCTCGTCATGCGCGCGGGGCGGATCAAGGGCGCGGGGGTGCCGATGGCGCAGGTGCGCGGGCTCCGGCGGGAGTGGGACGCGGCGGCGCTGAAGCGGCGCGACGTGCTCAACCTCGCGCTGCTCAGCCATCCCAATGTGCTGGTCGATCTGACCGATCCGTTGCCGGGGCGGCGCGGCGTGACGGCGATAGCGCACCGGCTCGACGACCCGGCCGGCTTCGCGGCGGCGTTGGGAGCGGTGCAGATGAGAACTGACGACCGCGCTACATCCTAAGTTACTGAGCCCGTAAAAGATATGGCCCGGCAATGCGGGACCGAACGAGTCCGGGCACCGTTGTCCGCCCCGCTGATCGTCTCCGGTCGGCGAGGAGATGATCGATGAACGATGACGCATTGAAGACGCTGGTCGGGCAGGGCCTGTCGGCGATGAAGGCGGGCGGCGACGTCGCCGCGCAGGCGACGGCGGATATCCGGAAGGACGCGACCAACCCCGAGCTGCAACAGGCGCTCGACCGCGGCAACGAGCAGGCGAAGCAATGGCAGGCGCGGATCGAGCAGGCGCTGGAGCAGGCGGGCGGCGGCGACCAGCATGACAACAAGGTGCTCGAAGCGCAATTCGAGGTCAGCAAGCTGATCCGTGGCCAAGCGCCCGACCCGGTCTCGCGCGATCTCGGCATCATCGCCGCCGGGCAGCTCGCGCTGCATTACTGGATCGCGTCGTTCGGGACGATGAAGGCGTACACCGCCAAGCTCGGCATGACCGAGGCGTCACAGGCGATGGACCAATGCTCGGACGAGGCGGGCGAGGCGGACAGGCAGCATACCGAACTCGCGCAGAAGATCATGGCGGAATGAGCGTTTGGGACTGCCGCGCGCCGGGCGGGCCCGGCAGTCCCGTCTCCGCCCGTCCTTTGCGGGGCGGGCGCGGTTGCCTACATGCGGGCGGGTGACCGATCTAGTTTCCGATCCGTTGGGCCCGCTTGACCCCGACTTCGCCGCCCGTTTCGTGCGCGACCTGCGCCGCCCGCCATGCCAGCTCTACCTCGTCTCGCCGCTGGAGGTCGGAGGCGCGTTCCCCGACCGGCTTTCGCGTGCGCTCGACGCAGGGCCGGTGGCGGCGTTCCAGTTCCGCGTGAAGGGCATCGACCAGCACGCCGCGGCGAAGCTCGCCGAGCCGCTCCGGGCGATCTGCGCGGCGCGCGATGTGGCGTTCATCGTCAATGACTCGATCAGTCTCGCCAAGCGTGTCGGCGCGGACGGCGTGCATTTGGGGCAGGAAGACGGCGACCCGCGCGAGGCGCGGCAGGCGCTGGGGCCGGGCGCGCAGATCGGCGTTACCTGCCACGACAGCCGCCACCTCGCGATGGAAGCGGGCGAGGCGGGCGCGGACTATGTCGCGTTCGGCGCGTTTTTCCCCACCACGACCAAGGATGCGCGCCACCGCGCCGAGCCCGTCCTCCTCTCCTGGTGGTCCGCATTGTTCGAGCCGCCCTGCGTCGCGATCGGCGGGATCACGCCTGAGAACGCGGCACCGCTGGTCGCGGCGGGGGCGGACTTCCTCGCCGTATCGGGCGCGATCTGGTCGGGCGACGAGGCCGCGGCAGTGAAGGCGTTTGCGAAGCTGCTCGGCCCGGGCTAACACAGGATAACGGGAGCTTGGAGTAGCGTAGCTTGCTCGACCAATTGTTCACCCGTGTCGCCGGGCGTATCGCCGCGTTCGCAGGGCAGCCTTCCGCCTTTGTGATCGCCGCCGTCCTGATCGTCATCTGGGGCGTCACCGGGCCGGTGTTCCACTATTCGGACACGTGGCAGCTGGTGGTCAACACCGCCACGACGATCGTGACGTTCCTGATGGTGTTCCTGATCCAGAACTCGCAAAACCGCGACGCGGCGGCGATGCAGGCAAAGCTCGACGAGGTGATCCGCTCGCTCGGAGGCGCGCGCAACCGCTTCATCGGCATCGAGCACAAGACCGACGGCGAGGTCCAGGCGATCCGCGCCGAGCTTGAACGCGAGTGTGGCGATGATCAGCCGGAGGTAGCGGACGCGGTGGACACGATCGAGCGGTTGCGCAAACGCTTCTGACCGGCGCAACCTTTGCGGCCTGATCTGGGTTTACAAGCTCGAAACGAGGAGTGTGCTTGTGCGTACAACGATAACGGCGGCCCTGTGTCTGGCCGCCGCAGCGGGAGCAGCGATGGCGGCGAAGCCTGCGGTTCCCAAGGCAACTCCGGCTGCTGCAAAGCCCGCTCCGGCCGCAGCTCCCGCCAAGCCCGCGGTCGACCAGAACTTGCTGCATGTGCAGGTGATCCTCGACCATCTCGGCTTCTCGCCCGGGATGCTCGACGGCAAGCCGGGGCAGAGCCTGACGGCGGCGGTGAAAGGGTTCCAGGAGGCGCATGGCCTGCCGATCACCGGCCAGGTCGATCCGGCGACGCTGGCGGCGCTCCACCCTTATGACGCGTGGCGGCCGACCAAGACGCTGACGCTGACGCCCGAGGTGCTTGCCGGGCCGTATTTCCCCGACTTCCCCAAGAGTGAGGATGACCAGGCGAAGCTGCCCGCGCTCGGCTATCGCAACCCGATGGAAAAGCTGGCGGAGATGTTCCACACCACGCCCGAGACGCTGACCGCCCTCAATCCCAACGGCAAGCTGGAGCCGGGGCAGCAGATCGTGTTCCCCAACGCGCTGCCCACCTCGCGCAACTACGACCCCAAGCTGAAGCCCGAATGGCGGCAGACGCTTAACATGCTCAATGTCGACGCGAACGAGCCGCAGGCGGCGAAGATCGAGGTGACGCGGTCGGGCAAGGTGCTGCGCGTCCTCAACGACCAGGGCAAGCTGGTTGCGCAGTTTCAGGTGACGACGGGCAGCGAGCATGACCCGCTGCCGATCGGGACCTGGAAGATCAATGCGGTGGACACCAACCCGCCATTCCACTTCAACCCCAAGCTGTTCTGGGACGCGAAGCCGGGCGAGAAGGCGGCGATGCTCAAGCCGGGGCCGAACGGTCCGGTGGGCGTGGTGTGGCTCGATCTCAACAAGGAGCATTACGGCATCCACGGCACGCCCGAGCCGCAGAATATCGGCCGCACCGAAAGCCATGGCTGCGTGCGGATGGCGAACTGGAACGCGGCGCGGCTGGCCTTGATGGTCAAGCCCGGCACGCCGGTGATCTTCGAGGAGTGACGCGGTGACGCGGCTGGGGTGGAGCATCTTGGTGCTGATCCTGGTCGCGGCGGGCGCGTTCGCCTCCACGCTAAGCGTCGGCGGCGCGTCCGAGCGGCGGGTCAGCGTGACGCGGCTGATCCCGCCCAAGCCGCGGTTGCTGCAACGACTCGAGCGGGATGCCTTGCTTGCGGTGCCGGTCGCAGGTTTCGCGCGGGCGAGCATCGCCGACAGCTGGGGCGATGCGCGCGAGGGCGGGAAGCGTAACCACCACGGTACGGACATCATGGCGGCGGGCGGCACCCCGGTCTCCGCGGTCGCGGCGGGTACGGTGGAGAAGCTCTACAATGACGCGCGGGGCGGGATTACGCTGTACGAGCGGTCGGCGGACCGGCGCTGGATCTATTATTACGCGCACCTCCAGGGCTATGTGCAGGGGCTGCACGAGGGGCAGGCGGTGCGCGCGGGCGATCCGATTGGCTTTGTTGGCGACACGGGCGATGCAGGCCTTGGCAACTACCACCTCCATTTCGGGCTGACCCGGATGACCCCCGAGCAGCATTGGTGGCAGGGGGAAGACGTGAACCCATACCCGATGCTGACGGGGCGGCGGTGACAATGGCTGTGATCGTTGCTACGCGAGGTCCATGAACCGGATCATCCGCCTGCAAATCGAGCATTTACCCGAAGGCGTGTATTTGGCCACGTCCGAGGACGTGCAAGGCTTGGTCGCGCAGGCTGAGACACTGCCCGAATTGCTGCGGATTGTCCCCGAACTGGTCGAAATGCTGGACGAAATCAGCGCCGAGCGCGGCTGGAGTCAGCCGAGCGGCCAGCCGGTCGCGGACAAGTTCGAGTTTTCGATGCTGCTCGCTGCTTAGTGGGACGGCTTGCAGGCTTCAGCTATCGCGACGTTGCTTCACGCCTGCGCGCCTCTGGCTTCGAGCCGAGCGGGAAGCAGCGCGGAAGCTACGAGGGCTGGATCAACTCGGAGACTCGTCGCTCGACCGTTGTGCCCCGACATCCTGGCGACATCCCTGAGGGAACGCTTCGCGCCATACTGCGCCAGGCCGGGATCGACGTCGACGCGTTCTTGGCAGATTGAGGCGGGTCGGCTAGACGCCCCGCCAACTCACACACAGGCAGTTTCCATGAAGATCAGCGGCGTGGACATTCGTCCCGGCAACATCATCGAATATGAGGGCGGCATCTGGCGCGCGGTGAAGATCCAGCACACCCAGCCCGGCAAGGGCGGCGCGTATATGCAGGTCGAGATGAAAAACCTGATCGACGGGCGCAAGAACAACGTCCGTTTTCGTTCGGCCGAGACGGTGGAACGGGTACGGCTCGACACCAAGGACTTTCAGTTCCTGTTTAAGGACGGCGACCAGCTGACCTTCATGGACAAGGACAATTATGAGCAGATCACCCTGGACGCGGGTATTCTCGGCGATGCCGCGGCTTTCCTGCAGGACGGCATGGACGTGGTGATGGAGCTCTATGACGAGCGCCCCATCTCCGTGCAGCTGCCCGACCAAATCGAGGCGGTGATCGTCGAGGCGGACGCGGTGGTGAAGGGGCAGACCGCCTCGTCGAGCTACAAGCCTGCCATCCTCGACAACGGCGTGCGCGTGATGGTGCCCCCGCACATCGGCGCGGGGACGCGGATTGTGGTGGATGTATATGAGCAGACGTATGTGAGGCGAGCGGACTGAGACGAACAGCGTAGCTGTTCGCACAGATTGCCGCCCGGCCGGCGGGCAAAGCCCGTCCGACGACGCGGGCTTTGCCCGCGGCGGACCTACTTCCCCTCTCCCCGACCCTCTCCCCTGAAGGGGAGAGGGGGAGACAGAAACAATGCCCTCCCATTCCGGCCTTCTCACCATCATGGAGCGCGCGGCGCGCAAGGCGGGGCCGCGGCTTCGGCGTGACTTCAACGAGGTGCAGCAGCTCCAGGTGAGCCGCAAAGGCCCGGCTGACTTCGTCAGCCAGGCGGACCGGCGCGCCGAGCAGACCGTGTACGAGGAGCTCTCGAAGGCGCGGCCCGATTGGGGCTTCCTGATGGAAGAGCGCGGCGAGGTGGCGGGCGACCCCGCCAAGCCACGCTTCATCGTCGACCCGCTCGACGGCACCAGCAACTTTCTACACGGCGTTCCGCATTTCGCGATCTCGATCGCGGTCGAGGAGCCGCTGCCCAACGGCAAGCGCGAGATCACCACCGCGCTCACCTATCAGCCGCTGACCGATGAGAGCTTCTGGGCGGAGAAGGGGCGCGGCGCGTGGTTGCAGGATCAGCGGCTGCGCGTGTCCGCCCGGCGCGATTTGGCTGACTCGCTGATCGCCACGGGCATTCCGTTTCTGGGTCATGGCGACTTTCCCGAATGGACGCGCATCTTCGGTGCGGTCGCGCCGCAGGTGGCGGGCGTTCGGCGGCTGGGCGCGGCGACGCTGGACTTCGCCTGGGTCGCGGCGGGGCGGTTCGACGCGTTCTGGGAGTCGAGCCTGTCACCCTGGGACTATGCCGCCGGCTTGCTGCTGGTGCGCGAGGCAGGAGGCTATGTCACCGACTTCCGCGGCGGCGACCGGCCCGGCGAGCGCAACGAGTTCCTGGCCGCGAGCGACGCGCTCCACTCCAAGCTCCACAAGCTGGTCGCGGGCGCGCTGCGGGCTGACGCTGGGAACAAAGCAGGTTAGCGGCGGGCGATTACACCCGCTCCCGCCTTGCTCCGTTCAGAGCTCGCGCCTAAGGCGAAGGCCTCCCTACCGCACATGCGAGATGACGCTTGGTCGACCTGTCGCAATATCTCCCGATCCTGATCTTCCTCGGCATCGCGCTGGTGCTGTCGAGCGCGTTCGTGTTCCTGCCGATGGCGGTCGCGCGGCTGACGGGAACGCATCAGCCCGACCCCGAGAAGCTGTCCGAATATGAGTGCGGCTTCCCCGCGTTCGAGGACCCGCGCAGCCAGTTCGACGTCCGCTTTTATCTCGTGGCCATCCTGTTCATCATCTTCGATCTCGAGGCCGCCTTCCTATATCCTTGGGCAGTATCGGTTTTTCACCTCGGCTGGACCGCGTGGGGGGCGATGATGGTGTTCATCGCCGAACTCGCGCTGGGCCTCGTCTATGCGTGGAAGAAGGGAGCGTTGGATTGGGAATAGAGGCAGGTAGCGGCCCGGTGGAGCTGATCCCGCGCCCGCAACAGGCGACGGGGGTGATCCCGCCCGACCAGAGCTATTTCGATGGTTTGAATGGCGAGCTGACCGACAAGGGGTTTCTCGTCACGTCCACGGAGGACCTGTTCCACTGGGCGCGTACGGGCTCGCTCTGGTGGATGACGTTCGGGCTTGCCTGCTGCGCGGTGGAGATGATCCACGTCAACATGCCGCGCTACGACCTGGAGCGGTTCGGCGCGGCCCCGCGTGCGTCTCCGCGCCAGTCGGACGTGATGATCGTTGCGGGGACGCTCTGCAACAAGATGGCTCCGGCGCTGCGCAAGGTCTATGACCAGATGAGCGAGCCGAAATACGTCATCTCGATGGGCAGCTGCGCCAACGGCGGCGGCTATTATCATTATAGCTATAGCGTCGTGCGCGGGTGCGACCGGGTCGTGCCGGTCGACATCTACGTTCCCGGCTGCCCGCCCACCGCCGAGGCTTTGCTCTACGGCATCATGCAGCTGCAGCGAAAGATCCGGCGCATCGGGAGTATCGAGCGGTGAGGTCGCCCGCGCCCGCCTATGCCGTCAGCCTGAACGAGGCGACGATCGAGCTTGCCACCGCGACGCTCGGCGGTCTGATCGAGCGTTCGCAGGAGAAGGTCGGCGAGGTGTCGCTGTTCGTCCGCCGCGAGGGGCTGGTCGAGGCAATGCGTTTGCTCCGCGACACGCCGGGGCTCGCCTATCAGCAGCTGATGGAGATCGCCGGGGTCGATTACCCCGACCGCGCGGAGCGGTTCGAGTGCGTGTACATGCTGCTGTCGCTGACCCGCAACCATCGCATCCAGGTGCGGGTGTCGACCGACGAGGACACCGCCGTGCCGTCCGTCACCGGGCTATGGCCGGTCGCGGGCTGGCTGGAGCGCGAGATATACGACCTGTTCGGGGTGTTGTTCTCGGGCAACCACGACCTGCGCCGCATCCTGACCGATTACGGGTTCAAGGGGCATCCGCTGCGCAAGGATTTTCCGCTGACCGGTTATGTCGAGTATCGGTACTCCGAAGAGGCCAAGCGGGTCATCTATGAACCGGTGAAGCTTCAGCAGGACCTGCGGACGTTCGACTTCCTTTCGCCATGGGAGGGTGCGCAATATGTGCTGCCCGGGGACGAGAAGGCAGCGATGGGCGAGGCCAAGGGCGCACAGACGCCCGCGACCGCCGATCAGGTCGGCAAGGTCGGCGCGAGCCAGACGCCGGTGAAGGAGCCCAAGGGCGACAGCGCCAGCTATGCGGCAGGCACCAACTCCGCGGGCGGCACGGGCAAGGACGCGGGCAACAACGCTTCCGAGAAGCCCAAGGGCGCGGACGTGGTGCCGAGCAAGGGTCAGGGGCAGAATCAATGAACGCCTCAGTCAAGGGAGCACGCCCATGAGCGGCGGCAATACCGAAGTGATAGACGCGCCCGCGACAACGGTCGTCGACCCGTTCACCGACGAGCTGCTGGGGCGCGAGCGCGCCGCCAAGCCGTCCGAGGGCGACGTCACCATTTCCAACTACACTATCAACTTCGGGCCGCAGCACCCGGCCGCGCACGGCGTGTTGCGGCTGGTGATGGAGCTTGACGGCGAGATCGTCGAGCGGATCGACCCGCATGTCGGGCTGCTCCATCGCGGCACCGAGAAATTGTGCGAGTATAAGACCTATCTTCAGGCGATCCCGTATATGGATCGCACCGATTACTGCTCGCCGCTGTGTATGGAGCATAGCTTCGTGCTCGCGATCGAGAAGCTGCTTGATCTCGAAGTGCCGCTCCGCGCGCAGTATCTCCGCGTGTTCTTCGCCGAGCTGACCCGTATCTCCAACCATCTGCTCAACCTTGGTTCGCACGTCATGGACGTCGGCGCGATGACGCCGAACCTGTGGATGTTCGAGGCGCGCGAGGATTGCTACGGCTTTTTCGAGCGCATGAGCGGCGCGCGGATGCACCACAATTATCTCCGCCCGGGCGGGGTGCATCAGGATGTGCCGCTCAAGCTGCTGACCGACATCGCCGACTGGCTCGACACGCGGCTGCCGCGGTTGTTTGAGGATGCGATCAGCCTGGTCGCGGACAACCGCATTTTCAAGCAGCGCAATGTCGATATCGCAACGGTGAGCCAGGCGGACGCGATCCGCTGGGGCTTTTCCGGGCCGATGATCCGCGCGGCGGGTTTGCCGTGGGACCTGCGCAAGTCGCAGCCCTATGACGTGTATGCGCGGATGGACTTCGACGTGCCGGTCGGGACCAACGGCGATTGCTATGACCGGTTCATGGTGCGCGTGGAGGAGGTGCGCCAGTCGGCGCGGATCATGCGCCAGTGCCTCCAGCAGATGCCCGAGGGCCCGATCGCCAGCCTCGACCGCAAGGTGGTGCCGCCCAAGCGCGCGGAGATGAAGCGCTCGATGGAG
>CAXTTU010000116.1:0-9398 GCA_964247225.1 uncultured Sphingomonas sp.
TGCTCGGTCGCCCGCCGACCAGCTTCGAGGCGTTCGTCCGCAAGGAGCTTGCGGCCTATCAGGCGAGCGGGCGCCGTTGAGCGGCGGGGTTGCTTGGGGCCTATCCTGTTCAAGTGTGAGCGCTTTGTCAGCTCCTCCCCCGCTAGGGGGAGGTGGCGCGGCGAAGCCGTGACGGAGGGGGAGGACTGGCGACCGTTTGTGTGTCCTCCCCCTCCACCACCGAGCTGCGCTCGGCGGTTCCCCTCCCCCTGGCGGGGGAGGAACTAAGGGTTCTTAAACCTACACGGTAAAGCGCTAGGCGTCGGACGCGCCGGACTTGCGCTCGTTGGCGCGGCGGACCTCGCGGCTGTCGGCGGCGCTCATGCCGAGAATGCGCAGCTGATACTCGGCGGCGCGCGCCGCGACATCGGGGCCGCCGCCCGCCAGCCGCGCGCTGACGCCCGCGCGCAGGATGGCGAGGTGAGCGTCGATCACGAACTCGTCCATCGGTTCGCTGAACCGGCCCTGCTCGATGCCCAACGCCACATCGAGCCGCATGTAATGCGCGACATCCTCCTTGAACGCCTCGAACTCGGTAAAGGCGGAGACGAGCAGGCGCCCCCAGACCGGCTCCGCCGCCGCGATCTCGATGAACTGCTGGGTCCCGAACGCGACCCGCGCCGCGCCGTCGTCGAGCAACAGCCGCGTGCTGCTCATGTCGTCGTGCATCGCGCGGGTGACCGCCTGGCACACGGCGGCGACGATCTCCGCCTTGTCGCGGAAGTAGAGATAGAAGGTGCCGTTGGCGAGCTCCGCTTCCGCCGCAATCTCGCTGACGGAGGTGGCGCTGATCCCGCGTTCGGACATCAGCCGCAACGCCGCATCGGTCAGCTGCGCACGGGTGCGCGCGCGCTTGGCGTTGTTGGAGGACAGCCGGGGCGATTGCACTTCCATGGCGCGGTTCTAGGCAGAGACGAGCCACCCCGCAAATCGTTGACGGCGTTCTCACTATGAGGTAGCTCTCAGTTTCGCTGCCCGATAGCGCGTGAGACGGGGCGGCACCGCAGGGGAGGGGCAATGGTCACGCACGTCGTGATCTTCACTTGGGTTCCGGGCACGACCGCCGGGCAAGTGGAGAGCTTGCGCGAGGCGCTCGACGCGCTGGCCGCGGCGTTCGCGGATGTGGCGACGATCCGCCACGGGCCCGACCTCAAGTTCCGCGACGGCAATGGCGACTATGCGTTGGTCGCGACCTTCCCCGACCGCGCGGGCTGGGACGCGTATCAGGCGGACCCGCGGCACAAGGCGTTCGTGCGCGACCACGTCACACCCATCCAATCCAGCCGCGTCGCGATCCAGTTCTGATGGCCGAGGAGACTCCATGACCGACCGCTTGCCCCTGTCCGGAATGCGCGTGCTAGATCTCAGCCGTGCGCTCTCCGGTCCGTTCTGCTCGATGATCCTCGGCGACCTGGGCGCGGACGTGGTCAAGGTCGAGGCGCTTCCCGGGGGCGACATGGCCCGGACCTGGGGACCGTTCCAGGATGGGGAAAGCGCCTACTATCTGTCCGCCAACCGCAACAAGCGCGGCATCGCGCTCGATTTCAGGTCGCCCGAGGGGCGTGACCTGCTGTGGAAGATGGCATTGCAAGCGGACGTGGTGATCGAGAATTTCAAGCCCGGCACCATGGCCGCGATGGGGTTGGACCCCGATGCGCTGAGCGCCGCCAACCCTGCGCTCATCATCGCCAGCATCAGCGGCTTCGGGAGCGGCGGCCCCTTGGGCGATCAGCCGGGTTTCGACCAGATCGCGCAAGGCTTTTCGGGGTTCATGAGCTTTACCGGGACGCCGGAGACGGGACCGACCCGTGTCGGCGTCGCCATTGGCGACCAGACATCGGGCATGTGGCTGGTGATCGGCATCCTGGCGGCCTGGATCAAGCGGCAGGAAACCGGTCAGGGCCAGATAGTCGAGACATCGCTGCTGTCCAGCTTGCTTGGCCTGCTCAGCGTTCAGGGACAGCGCTACCTCAGTCTGGGCGAGGTCGCCGAGCCCACCGGCAACGTGCATCCGGTGATCGCGCCCTATGGCGTCTTCCGGGCGGGGGACGGCGACCTTAATATCGGCGCCGCGACGCAGGATATGTGGCTGAGGCTGTGCGACGTGATCGGGCTGCCCGAGCTGCGTACCGACGACCGCTTTCTCAACAACGCGCTGCGCATGCAGAACCGTGACGTCTTACGCGACATCATCAACGGCGCGCTGGCAAGCAACACAAAGGCGTTCTGGTCCGAGAAGCTGATCGCCGTCGGCATACCGGCAGGCCCGATCAACACGGTTGCGGAGGCGCTGGACAACGATCAGGTGCGGCATCTCGGCCTGGTCGAAACCGTCGACCATCCGACCTTGGGGCAAGTTCGCCAAGTCGGCAATCCGCTGGCAAAGCCGCAATCGACGAATTGGGTCCGGCGCGCGCCGCCGGTGCTGGGCCAGCATAGCGGTGAGATCCTGCGCGAACTGAACATTGCGGGAGCCGATATTGACCGGCTGATGGCGGCCAAGGTCACCTATCAGGCCCCCGATCCTGCAGCATAAGAACAGTGTCGCCGCCTCCCAGCGATGGCCGCAACTTACCGGAGATCAAGGATGCAACTGCCCACCCCCGTCTACAAGCCGCCCTTCAACGTCACCCGCGCCAGCCATGTCGTGTCGCGCGTCAGCGACCTCGAAGCGAGCCGCGCCTTCTACTGCGACACGCTCGGCATGGTCGTCAGCGACGAGGACGCGAACACGCTATGGCTGCGCGGGCTGGAAGAGGCGTGCCATCACAGCCTGGTGCTTAAACGCGGCAAGCCCGCGGCGGAGCGGGTGGGGATGCGCGTGCTGACCGAGGAGGATCTCGACCTGCTCCAGGCGCATTTCGCCGCTTCGGGTTTCCCGACGCAATGGGTCGAGGTCGCGCATCAGGGGCGGACGCTCCACACGACCGACCCCGCCGGGACCCCGCTCGAGTTCTGCGCCACCATGGACACGCGCCCACGGCTGTTCGCGGACGTCAGCAAATATCACGGTGCCTGCGCGCTGAGGCTCGATCATTTCCAGATCGTCACCACCAAGGTGCAGGAAAGCCTCGACTTCTACAACGGCATGGGCTTCCGCCTGTCCGAGTACGTCGTCGCGGACGGCAATCTGGAGATGATCTTCCTCCAGCGCAAAGGGAACCCGCACGACATCGTCTTCGCCAAGCGCCAGGGGCCACAGCTGCATCATTTCGCGCTGCAGGTGCCCGAGACGAACTATCTGATGCACGTCTGCGACCTGCTCGTCGGGCAGGACCAGGAGGACCAGATCGAGTTCGGGCCCGCGCGGCATTTCAGCCCCGGCCTCGCACGCTTCCTCTACCTGCGCGATCCCGACGGGCACCGCGTCGAGCTGTTCCCCAGCCATTACCATACGATCGACATCGAGGACGAGCCGCTCCGTTGGGAAGTGCCGCAGTTCAAGATCGGCGGCTGGGTCGCGCCGCCCGACCGCTGGTGGAACGACCATACCGACTTCGCAGAGTTCGCCGAGGGCGCGACCGCCTTTGCCGACGCCGCCCGCTAGGAGTTACGACTATGCGTATCGTTACATTTTCACGCGACGGCACCGTCGGCGTCGGCGAGCTTGTCGGCGACCGCATCCGGGTTCACCCCGGCGCGCCGTCCGCGGTCGAGCTGGCGGTCAACCCCGCCGCCTACCCTGCGGGTGAGGAAGTCGCGGTGGCCGACGTTCACCTGCTCGCACCCGTCGTGCGGCCGGGCAAGGTGATCTGCATCGGCCTCAACTATCGCGCGCACGCGGCGGAGGGCGGCAACACCATCCCCGACTACCCGACCGTGTTCTTTCGCGGGCCGACCTCGCTGGTCGGCCCCGCGGACCCGATCATCCTGCCCGAATGCTCGGACAAGCTGGACTGGGAGGCGGAGCTGGCCGTGGTGATCGGCAAGACCGCCACCAATGTGCGCGACAACCCGCTCGATTACGTCGCGGGCTATTGCTGCTTCAACGACGGCACCATTCGCGATTACCAGCGCAAGACCAGCCAATGGACGGTGGGCAAGAACTTCGACCGGACGGGCGCGTTCAGTGCGGAGCTGGTCACCCCCGACGAGCTTCCCGCCGGGGCTGCGGGGCTGCGGCTCACCGCGCGGCACAATGGCGAGATCATGCAGGACAGCGACACCGGCGACATGGTGTTCGACGTCGCCACGCTGATCACCACCTTGTCCGAGGCGATGACGCTGGAGCCCGGCGACATCATCGCGACCGGCACCCCGTCGGGCGTCGGCTATGCCCGAAAGCCCCCGGTGTTCCTGCGCGAAGGCGACACGATCGAGGTCGAGATCGCCGAGATCGGCAAGGTCACGAGCACGATCGCGCGGCGCACTAGTCAGCAGGCATAACGCCGGGACCCGCGCGAGCGATGTTGCGCGGGTTCGTTGCAGCCTCCATGACGCAGGACCAATCCTGTACCATGAGGCTTAAAAAGTGTCAGCCGCGCGGATACCGTCCGAGCCGGACAAGTCGCGCAAGCGGCGGGTCAAGGTCGTCGATGAGATCATCGAGACCTTGCGACAGGACATTGTCACCCGCCGCCTGCCGCATGGCGAGCGGCTGCCCAGCGAAAAGGACCTGTCCGACCGGTTCGGGGTGAGCCAGCCGACGGTGCGCGAAGCGATTCGCGCGCTGGAGACCCTCGGGCTGGTGGAGGTGTTCCACGGCAACGGCTCGTTCGTCCGCAGCCAGGGCGACTATGCGCTCGCCTCCGCGCTGCAGACGCTGCTGCAGCTCGAAAGCGTCGGCATCATGGAGGTGCTCGATGTGCGCCAGCTGCTCGGCCGGCACTCGATCGAGGCCGCCGCGGTACGCGCAAAGGACGACGACATCGCCGCGGTGGCGGCGGCGACCGCGCGCTTCGACCGACCGGGCGAGCTGAAGGAAGTCGAGGACGTGATCGCCGGCATCATCGATTTCCAGCGCGCGGTGTCGGCGGCGGCGCACAACCCGATCCTGCAATCGCTCGAAGCGTTCCTGCTGGCGCTGCTCAACGAGGTACAGGCCAAGTCGTTCAACGGGCGCGGCATCCGGTTCTGGCGCGCGCGGGCGCTGGAGTTTCAGCCCCATCGCGTCGCCATCCTCGACGGCATCCGCTCGCGCGATCCGGCCAGGGCGCGCGAAGCGATGGACCGCTATTTCGACGCGCAGCGCACGCGCTTCGAGCAGGACGAAACGCTGCGCTCGATTAATCTGGCGAGCCCGAAGCTCGTCACCATCGTCTCCGACATGGTGCGTCAGTCGCGGGACTGACCCGCGGCGACGGGCGACGCGTGGACCCGCTGCGTCCAGGCGAGCGCGGTGCCGAGGCTCGCCAACACCGCTCCCGACAAGAAGCAGGCGAGCGTCGGCCCGGCGCGGTCGAACAGATAGCCGCCCGCCGCCGCTCCCAGCGCCTGCGACAGGCAGGAAGTGGCCGCGAACAGCGACAAGGACGTGGCGAGCGCATCGGGAGCCATGTGCGCGGCCATGATCTGCAGGATGTTGTGCAGCATCAGGAACCCGAAACCAATCGCGAACAGCGCGGCGGCGGCAATGGCGGGCGACGCGGACAGCCCGAGTGTGACGAAGCCCGCGCTCATCACCGCTCCGGCGGCGGCGGCGCGTGGTGCGGTCGGCAGCAGCTTCAGAAGCCGGGGCGCGCTGAGCACAAACGCGATGCCGCCCACCCCGTACAGCGACACGAGCAGGCCCGCGCGGGCCGGACCCAGCGAGAAACGGTCGCGCAGCAAGGCACCCGCATAGGTCAGACTGAGATACAGCGCGAGGCCCTGCACGCCGACCGCGGCCAAGACGCGCCGGACGGCGGGGCGACGCACCAGCAACAGCGGGGGCGGGGCTTCGCGAGGCGTTGCGCTCTCACTTTGCGACTCTCCCGCGTGTCGGCGCGCGATCAGGGCCAAGCCGAGGCCCGAAGCCGCGAACAGCGCTGAGAGAGTGACAAAGACGAACGGCCAGCCCGCCGCTCCGCCGATCACGCCGCCTCCGACCTGACCCGCCGCCGTGCCGACGATCGCCGCCGCGGCCATCCGCGCAAAGGCGAGGGGGCGTGCGAGCGGCGAGGTGGCCCGGCTCAGCCAGGCCAGCGTGAGCGGCCCGATCGCGGCGGCAATCGCCCCGGCGACAAAGCGAAGTGCGACCAGCCCGGCGAACGACGGTGCCAGCGCGCACGCCGCCGCCGCGAGCGCGGACAGGCAGGCCGCGCAGGTGACGACACGGTACGCGCCCACCCGGTCGCCGAGCGGCCCGTAGAAGAACTGGCACGCGCTGTAGCTCAGCGCATAGGCGGACACCGCGCCGCCGACGCTGCCCACGCTTCGCCCGAAGCCGGATGCCAGCGTGGGCAACAGCGCGTCGAGGCACCGCATCGACGCCGCGCCCGTGAATACCGCGAGCGCCAGCGCGAGCATCGGCAGCGCGATCGGGCGAGCATCCCGATCGCCGGGATCGGGCGGGTGGCGATGGCTCAGCCCGCCGTCCTCACCGCGGCGCGCCGGTCATCCCGAGCAGGGCCTCGGCGGCGGCGAGCAGGGGGCCGACCTCTGTGAGCGATCCCGTGCCGAAGACATAGAGGTCGGGCCGGACCAGCACCGCGTCCGCGCCGAGCCGGCTGAACCACTCCGCATAGCTCCCGTCGAGATCGACCGTGTCGCCGTGCGGACCGAAATCGGCGGCGACACCGCCAAGCTGGCGGACCTTGTTGCGCATCGACGCGTCAATGGCCGGCGCGGCCACGTCGCCGCGCACCAGCAATTGCCAGCCCTTGCCGACGACATCGTCGAACAGCCCCTCGCGCCCATCGTGGCGCACGCGGCCCTGAACCGCCAGATAGCCCGCATTCGCGTCATCCGCCCGATACGCGCCGCCATCGCCGAGCCGCGGCTCGGGCGGGGGCTTCACCGCCAGCGCGGGGTCCTGAAGCGCCGCCTTCATCTGCCGGTCGCGCGCCGCGACCTCGTCGGGGTCGAGCATACAGATCACCCGGCCGAGACCCACCGCCTGGGTAATGATCTCCTGCACATGCGCGCTGCGCTCGGGCCCGTAGGAGGGGAGCAGCGCCTCCGATCCGCCGTCCGCCAGCGTTGCTTCGAGCCGCCACGCGAGCGCGGCCGCGTCCCGCATACCGGAGCACAGACCCTGGCCGAGGAAGGGCGGCATCAGGTGCGCCGCATCGCCCGCCAGGAACACGCGCCCCTCCTGCCACCGGTCCGCCCACGCCCCGCGGAAGGAGTAGACCGCGTACCGCTCCAGCGTGGCATTGTCGGGCGTGATGTCCCAGCGCGACAACAGCTCCCACGTCTTTTCGGCGGTGTTGAGCTCGTCGACCGTCTCGCCCGGCAGGCGCATGAACTCCCAGCGGCGGCGACCCGGCCCGCTGTTCACCAGCGTCGTCGGCCGCGCGGGGTCGCAATGCTGGACCACATAAGGGTGCCAGACCCGCTCCTCGTGCGGCACGACGTCGACCACCAGCCAGTCATAGCCAAAGCCAAGGTCGGTCTGCCCGATGCCGAGCAGCCCGCGCACCGTGCTCCGCGCACCATCGGCACCGATGACGTAGCGAGCGCGCACCACCTCCGGCTGCCCCGGGTTGTCCGTTTCGGTGAAGTGCAGCGTGATCGCGTCCGCCTGCTGATCCATCCCGGTCAGCTCCCACCCGCGGCGGATCATCACCTGCGGCAGCGCCTCGAGCCGGCGCACCAGCATTCGCTCCAGGTCGGGCTGGAAAAACCCGTTCGCCTGCGCCCAGCCGGACTTGCCCGGCCGGTTCCAGTCGATCTGCAACAGCGTCTCGCCCGACTGGTCGAGGAACCGGTACGGTCGCTCCGGCCCGATCACCGGGTCGAGCAGCGGCTTGAACGCGTCGGCAAGCCCCGCATCCTGCAACAAGCGGATGATCTCATGGTCGATCGTGCAGGCGCGTGGCAGCGGGTAGAAATTCGGCCAACGCTCATAGACCGCGACCGAGCGCCCATGTTGCCCCAGGAGCAGCGCCGCGAACAGCCCTACCGGGCCCGCGCCCACGATCGCGACATCGGTCAACAACGCTTCCTGCTCCCACATCCCGCGCGCAGCATGGCGGGCCAGCGTCCCGGCCCGCTTGACCCGTCGGGTGCGGCCCTACTATGTCACCATGTCACTTTGTCAACGCCGCCCGGAGGTGGCGGCCCGTTCCGGCATCACGTCGACGCGTCCGGACCGGTGAACTGGAGCAAACCAATGGACGTGGTGAAGTTCGCGGACGCGCCATTCTACACCGCGCCCGACCATGAGGATGTCACCGCGCGGCGATTGCAGGGCGGGGCGGCGAGCAGCGCCGATTTCGCGCTGGTCGGGCATTCGTCGCTGCCCGATGGCGCGGTGATCCCGATGGGCGCGGGCCCGATCGGCAAGGTCTATGTCGTGACCGAGGGCGCGATCACCATCGAGCAGGCCGATGGCGCGCGGCACGTTCTCCACCCCGGCGACAGCATCTTCATCGCGCCCGACGAGGCGCGCGCGGTCCTGAACCAGAGCGGCGGGCCCGCGGCGATGATCGTCATCACGCCGCCGGTCGCGTAGGGCGAGGGACCCGGTTGCCAGCCGCGCGGTGCCGTCGGGCCCGCCGCTTGCCGGCCCGGGATATTGACGGGCATCTCACACTGAGGTAGCTCTCATTGGCATTGGTCGCCAAGTGACCAGGGATGCCGCGCTCGCGATCGATGGTCGCGCCGCAACGACGAGAATGGCCCGGGTCAGGGCCGCGAGTCGCCAACGATCGAACGGAGGAGGGGATTGATGAACCAGGCCGAGACAAGCGCTAACTGCTCACCGCGACGCCTGCGGATGAAGACGGCCCACCGGGTCGCGCGCACCTCTTCGCTGGCGCTAGCGGTCGCCTTTGCCGCGCCTGCGGTCGCGCAGCAGTCCGAAGGACCCGCCGCGAACGCGCCGGTTGCCCCGTCGCAAGGCTCCACCGCACCGAACGCGTCCGTTCCCGCCGCGCAGGCGGGTGCCCCGACCGAGACCACCGCGCCCGCCGCGGCCGTGGCCGACAACGGTGCCCAGATCGGCGACGTCATCGTCACCGCGCGCCGTGTCCAGGAACGGCTGCAGGATATTCCCGCCAGCGTGTCCGCGATCACCGGCGATCAGGTGACGCGGATGAGCTCGCTTACCGACATTCAGTCGATGGTGTCGGGCGTGACCTTCCGCGCCTATGGCCCGATTCCGACCGTCGGCATCCGTGGTTTCGGCAACCGCACGATGGCGGGTGTCGGGACCAACTCCACCGTCGGCATCTTCGAGGACGGCGTGTTCGTCGCGCCGCCGCTGGTCGTCGACA
>CAXTTU010000117.1:0-5840 GCA_964247225.1 uncultured Sphingomonas sp.
CGACAAGCGCGAGGCGATCAAGGAGCGCGAATGGAAGCGCGACGCCGCCCGCCTCATGCGCGACCGGGGGTGACGTCCGGCCGGCTCACCGCCTGGGCGCGGCATCATGTGCCGACGCAGGAATCGATCCGCCGCAACCGGCTGCTCCGGCCCGTCGCGCACCTCATCCTCCGCCCGAGCCTGTGGCGGCTTAATCGTCGTTCCGTGCCGCGCGCGGCGGCAGTCGGGGGCGGCTGCACGGTGCTGTTCCCCGTCGCACATATGCCGCTGTCCGCGCTCGCGTCGGTCCCGGCGCGCGCCAACGTGCCGCTTGCGGTGGCAATCACGATCCCGGGGACGTTCGTGTTCGGCCCGATCTGGTTCGCGGCCCATTACGTCGGGCGATGGATATTGCGCGTCGACCGCGAGGTGCCCGGCCACCCCATCGCGGTCAACGCGCACGCGATCGCGGCTACCGCGCACGCGCATGAGGAGGTGCTGGGCTGGTGGGCGCGCGGCGGCGGGCACCATGTCGTGCCGACGGTCGTCGGGCTGCTGGTGCTCGCGCCGCTGTTGTCCGCCGCCGCCTACGCGCTCGCCGCGCTGGCGTGGCGGTGGCGGGTCGGGCGCAGGTGGCGGGCGCGCTCCGCCGCTCGAACAGCCTCGCGTTAAGCACGATTGACCGCGATTACCGTTTCGTTACAACCATCTCGTTCCTCCCGGGCGTCCTCCGGCCACCGACCTCATCGCAAAGGAATGATGGACACATGAAGCGATCGCGTTTTGTCGCGCTGGCCTCCGCGCTGGCGCTTTCCACCGGCCTCGCCGGGGTGGCGGTGCAAGGGCAGATGGCGGGCAGGAGCGGACACCCGCAGCTCGGCACCTTTGGCGTCGACCTGTCAGGCATGGACAAGAGTGTCGCGCCCGGGGACGATTTCTATTCCTACGTCAACGGGACCTGGGTCAAGAACACGGTTATCCCTGAGGACAAGGCCAGCTATGGCGCGTTCAACACGCTTGCCGACCTGTCGCGCGAGCGGACGCGCGGCATCCTGGAAGCGCAGCGCGCAAACGGGAGCAAGATGGGCACCGCCTATGCGACCTATCTCGACACCGCGACCATCGACGCTAAGGGGCTCGCGCCGATCCAGCCCTGGCTCACCCGCGTCAAGGCGCTGAACAGCAAGGCCGGGTACGCCGCGCTGGTCGCCGAAGCGGACCGCAACGGCGTCGGCGTGCCGTTCGGCATCGGCGTCGGGCAGGATGTGAAGAGCCCCGAGAACTACATCCTCTCGATGCGCCAGTCGGGGCTCGGGCTGCCCGACCGCGACTATTACCTCAGCAACGACGCCAAGCTGGTCGCGATGCGCACCGCCTATCAGGCGCACCTCGCCAAGCTGATGACGCTAGCGGGCGAGCCGGATGCGGATGCGCGCGCCAAGGCGATCGTCGATTACGAGACGCAGGTCGCGCAGGTCCACTGGACCCGCGTCGAAAGCCGCGACGCGACCAAGACGTACAACAAGATGACATTGGCCCAGCTGACACAGGCCGCGCCCGGCTTCGACTTTGCGACCTATTTCCGCGGTGTCGGCGCGCCGGTGACCGAGGTCGTGGTGGGACAGCCGAGCGCGGTGACGGGCGAGGCGAAGCTGATCGCGGCCGCGCCGTTGTCCGTGCTCAAGGATCAGCTGCTCGTCCGCTCGCTCGACGGGTTCGCGGACGTGCTGCCGACCCCGTTCGACCAGGAGCATTTCGCGTTCGAGGGCACCGTGCTGTCGGGCGTGCCCAAGCAGCAGGACCGGTGGAAGCGCGCGGTGGACTTCACCGATGCGGCGCTGTCGGACGATGTCAGCAAGCTGTACGTCGCCCAGTATTTCCCGCCCGCGACCAAGGCGGCGGCCGACCAGCTCGTCCGCAACGTCATCGCGGCGATGAACGTCCGGATCGACAACCTCACCTGGATGACGCCCGAGACCAAGGTCAGGGCTCATGCCAAGCTGGCTGCGTTCACGCCCAAGATCGGCTATCCGTCGCGCTGGCGCGACTATTCCTCGCTGGTCATCACGCCGGGCGATGCGTACGGCAACGCGCTGCGTGCGCGGCGCTGGTTGCACGAATATAACATCAGCCATCTCGGCAAGCCGCTCCAGCGTTGGGAATGGGGCATGACGCCGATGATGGTCAACGCCTATGCCAACCCGCCGATGGTCGAGATCGTGTTCCCGGCCGCGATCCTGCAGCCGCCGTTCTTCGACCCGAACGCCGACCCGGCGGTGAACTATGGCGGCATCGGCGCGGTGATCGGCCATGAGATGAGCCACCATTTCGACGACCAGGGCGCGAAGTTCGACGAGCATGGCCGTCTCGCGCAATGGTGGACCCCGCAGGACGTCACGAACTTCAACGCGCTCGAGGACAAGCTGGTCGCGCAATATGACGCGTATGAGCCGCTGCCGGGGACGCACATCAAGGGGCGGCTGACACTGGGTGAGAACTCGGCGGACCTCGCTGGGCTCAGCGCCGCCTATGACGCGTACCACCGTTCGCTCGGTGGCCGGGCCGCGCCGGTGATCGGCGGGCTGACCGGCGACCAGCGCTTCTATCTCGGCTGGGCGCAGGTGTGGCGGACCAAGTATCGCGAACAGGCTCTGCAGCGCCAGCTGCTGACCGACCCGCACTCGCCCGGCCAGAACCGCGCCGATATCGTCCGGAACATGGACCCGTGGTACGCCGCGTTCGATCCCAAGGCGACCGGCAAGCTGGCGCTCGCGCCGCAGGACCGCGTGCGGATCTGGTGAGGTAAGGCCCGCTCCGGGCGATACCCGGAGCGGGGCCGCGCCGCCGCTTGACGCTGCCCCGCGCGCGCCCGAAGGCTTGGAGCCATGGCGTCCGTTCCCCTATCCACCACCCGCTCTCCCGCGCGTGACGCGCTGCTGATCGCGGTCGCGGCGGGGGTGCTCGCCGCGGTGCTGGTGCTCGTGCTGGTGCGCAGTCCGGCGGTGGCGGCGGGCTTCGGCGCAGCAGGGCTGCTGGTCGGCGGGGGCGTTCTCGCCTGGCGTAGGCTGACGCCCGCCGCGTCCGCGAACGAGGCACCGCCGGTAGACTGGGACGTGGTGCGCGCGCTCGCTGCGGACAGCCCGGACGCGATCGCGGTGACCGATCGCGCGGGGCGGCTGGTCTGCGCGAACGAGCGTTACCGCGAGCTGTTCGGCGGGTTGCCGACCCCGCCCGGGCTGCCGCTCGATGAAGCGGGCGTTGCCGCGCTCAGCGCCGCCGGGCGCGGGGCCTGGCGCGACGGGACCGGAGCGGAGCCCGCGCTTAACCTCGCGGGCCAGCCGCTCGCCGCCGCGATCACCCGCGCGGGTGCGCAGGAGGACATGCTGGTGTGGCGCTTTGCCCGGCCCGAGCGGCGCGATCCACTCGCGCAGGTGCGCGCCGCCCTGGCGGGCGAGGAAGGCGAGCGGCTCGGCGCGGCGGGGGTGATGGCGGCGTTGATGACGCCGGACGGACACGTCCTCGCCGCCAACCGCGCGCTGGCCACGCGCGCGGGGCTGGCGGACGCGGCGGGGCAGGACATGGCCGAGCTGCTCGCGGCGGGCGCGAACGGGGAGGTGCGCTTTGCCGCCGAACCCAAAGGCAACCCGCTCCGGCTAGTGTCTGTGCCGTTGTCGGGCGACGAGGACGCGCCCGTGCTGCTGGCGTTGCTCGACGGCGAGGGAACAGCGGCCGCATCGGTCGGCGGCGCGGGGCAGCTACGCGGGCTGATCGCGATGATCCCGCTCGGGCTCGCGCTGGTCGACCGCGACGGCCGGTTCGCGCAGATGAACGAGGCGTTCATCCGGGCCGCCGGGGTCGATGCGGGCGCGCCGCCGCTCTATCCCGGCGACCTGGTCGTGCGCGAGGACAAGGGCGCGGTCGCCGATGCGGTGCGCCGGTTCGCGGGCGGCGCGTCGCAGAAGAGCGACATGGCGGTGCGGCTGAAGGGCCGGCCCGAGGAGCCGGTGGTGCTCACCGTCGCGGGCGCGCGCGGGCTGGGCGACGCCGCGGTGCTGCTCGCGCTCAAGGACAATAGCGAGGAGTCGCGGCTCAAGCGCCAGGCGGAGCAGGCCACCAAGATGCAGGCGGTGGGCCAGCTCGCGGGCGGCGTCGCGCACGACTTCAACAACATCCTGACCGCGATCCTTGGCCATTGCGACCTGATGCTGATGCGCCATTCGCCGGGCGACAGCGACTATGACGACATTCAGCAGATCCGCACCAACTCCAACCGCGCCGCCGGGCTGACGCGCCAGCTGCTCGCCTTTTCGCGCCAGCAGACGCTGCGCCCGCAGGTGCTGCAGCTGCCCGATATCGTGTCGGAAGTGTCCAACCTGCTCAAACGGTTGCTCGGCGAAACGGTGAGGCTGGAAATCAACCACGGTCGCAACCTCGGCGCGGTGCGCGCGGATCCGGGCCAGCTGGAGCAGGTGGTGATGAACCTCGCGGTCAACGCGCGTGATGCGATGCTCCAAGCGAACCCGCATGGCGGCGGCGTGCTGACGATCCGCACGCGCGCGGTGACGCCCGCCGACATCCGCGCGCTCGGCACCGACATCATGCCGATCGGCAGCTATACGGCGCTGGAGGTGAGCGACACCGGCGTCGGCATCCCGGCAGACGTGCTGCCGAAGATATGGGAGCCGTTCTTCACCACCAAGGAGGTGGGGAAGGGGACGGGGCTCGGCCTGTCGACCGTATATGGCATCGTCAAACAGTCGGAGGGTTTCATCTTCGCCGACTCGCGGCCGGGGCAGGGGGCGACCTTTACCGTGTACCTCCCCGTCCACGCTGCGCCCGCCGCGCCCGTCCGGGTCCAGCGCGAGAAGCCCGCCGCCGCGGCCTGGGGCACGGGCACGGTGCTGGTGGTGGAGGACGAGGACATGGTCCGCGCGGTCGCCGAGCGCGCGTTGACGCGGCAGGGGTACACAGTGCTGACCGCGGAGAATGGCGAAGCGGCGCTGGAGCTCTTGGAGACGAGCGCGCGGCCCGACCTGCTCGTGTCGGACGTGGTGATGCCGTCGATGGATGGGCCCACGATGGCCAGGCGGGTGCGCGAGCGTTACCCCGACCTGCCGATCCTGTTCATGTCGGGCTATGCCGAGGAACAGCTGCGCCGCTCGATCGACCTCGCCAATGTCGCGTTCCTGCCCAAGCCCTTCTCGGTGCAACAGCTCGCCGAGGCGGCAAGGGACGCGCTCGCGGGTCGCTAGACTAAAGTCGCGCAAGTCATCCTTGCTTGCGCGGGCGTTGATTTGCGGACATGACCTGCGCGCATGAGCAGCCCCTCCCGCATCCTCCTCGTCGAGGACGAACCGCTGATCGCGATGATGCTGGAGGATTTCGTCGATCTGCTCGGCAAGCAGGTGGCGGGCTCCGCCGATTGCGTCTCGGCGGCGCTGCAGCTGGTCGAGACGGCGGACATCGATGCGGCCATCCTCGACGTCAACCTGCGCGGCGGGGAGAAGAGCTGGCCGATCGCGGACGCGCTGGCGGAGCGCGGCGTGCCCTTCCTGATCGCGACCGGGGGCAGCGATGACACGGTCGACCCGGCGCACAAGCACCGCCCGGTGCTGCAAAAGCCGTTCACGATGGACGGGGTGAGCAAGGCGCTCGACGCACTCTAAGCTTCGCGCCACCCCGTGACCGACGCGCCGTCGAAGACGACACGCGCGCGCATCGCCCGTCCGAACAGCGCATAAAGGCCGGGGTCGGCCGGGGCGCTTACCGCGTCGAGCGCGGCGCGATGCTCGGGGGCGAGCACGAGGTCGAGCGCCGCGATATTGTCATGCAGCTGCTCGACCCGGCTCACGCCCATCAGC
>CAXTTU010000117.1:5850-9210 GCA_964247225.1 uncultured Sphingomonas sp.
CAGCGTGGACGTGACCCCGCGCCGTCCCAGCACCCAAGCCAGCGCCACGCGGGCGGGCATCTCACCCGCTTCGGCCGCGACGCGGCGCAGCTCGTCAACGATGCGCCAGTTGCGGTCGGTAAACAGCGTGTCGCCAAACGGGTTGGGCCCATCGAGACGCTTGTCGCCCTCGGCGCGCACATCGCCGGGGGTCGCCGCATCGCGGGGCAAGCCGCCCGGTCTTGGCGCGGCGGCCTCCACCGCCGCGCGGTCGTACTTGCCGGTCAGCAGGCCATAGGCGAGCGGGCTCCACGGCACCATGCCGAGCCCGGCGTCAGCCGCGAGCGGGAGATGCTCGTCCTCGACGCTCCGGTTCACTAGCGAGTAGAAGAATTGCAACGCGATCGGCCCGGGCGTGCCCCGCACGGCCGCGAGCGTCGCCAGCTTCGCGCACCACCAGGCGGGCGCATTGCACACGCCCCAATAGCGTATCTTTCCCGCGCGCACGAACCCGGCCATCGTCTCAAGCACTTCCTCCGCGGGCGTGACCCCGTCCCAGACATGCAGCCAGTACATATCGACATAGTCGGTCCGCAGACGACGAAGCGACCGGTCGAGCGCCGCGTGAAGGTGCTTTGCGCCCGCGCCGCCGCCATGCGGCCCCGGCCCCGCACCGAACCCCGCCTTGGTTGCGAGCACGACGCGATCGCGCAAGCCCCGCTCGGCGATGAACGCGCCGAGCATCTCCTCGCCGCGTCCGGCGGCGTACACGTCAGCAGTGTCGACGAAGTTGCCGCCCGCGTCGACATAGGCGTCGAACACGGAGCGCGCCGCCGCCTCGTCCATGCCCCAGCGCGCGGTGCCAAACGTCATCGTGCCCAGCGCGAGCGGGCTGACCGCCAGACCCGAGCGGCCGAGGGTGACATAAGAGGTGAGCGGCATCGCGGTGCTTTCGTAGTGGGCGCTACGGAACCACTAGCCGCGTTGAGCTTCGCCGCCAAGCGATATATAGTGGTCGCTATGGAAACGCTTGCAACGACGGTGGCGAAACGGCGCGGGCGACCGCCGTCGTTTGACCGCGACGCGGCGCTCGACCGGGCGATGCTGCTGTTCTGGCAACACGGTTTCGAGGGAACGTCGATCGCCGAGCTGACCGCCGCGATGGGGATTACGCCGCCGAGCCTGTACGCCGCGTTCGGCGACAAGAAGGCGTTGTTCAGGGAAGCGGTGGCGCGATATCTTGGATCGCCTGCCCAAGCCTCGGACCAGGCGAGCGCGCGAGACGCAGCATTCGCCCTGCTCCGCGCCGCCGCCCTTCGGTTCACCGGAGAGGACACCCCCGCCGGTTGCCTGATCGCCACCGCCGCCGCGAGTTGCTCCCCCGCCGCCGCCGACATCCAGGCGGAGCTGGCGAGCGTCCGCCGCAACACCGAGGCGTGGCTGTGCGACCGCATCGAGCGGGACGGCGTTGCTACGACCGAGGCGGAGGCGCTGGCGGCGCATGTCATGGCCGTCGTGCAGGGCCTGTCCACGCTCGCCCGCGATGGTGCCAGCCGCGACAAGCTGCTCCGCATGATCGACGTCGCGATGCGCGTCTGGCCCGGCTGACGCGCCCGGCGCTTGCCGGGCGCGTTCCCGCGGCTTAACCCGCCTTCATGCCAGCCTTCGACAAGTCCCGCCTGCCTAGCCGCCACGTCTCGGTCGGTCCCGAGCGCGCACCGCATCGCTCCTTATTGCTATGCGATGGGGCTGACCGAGGCGAAATCGCGCGACGGTTGGTCGCCCGCCAACCGGTTCGCTTGTGAAATGCCTTCCCCGTCGTGTGACCCCGGGACTCGGTCAGGCCTGCTGGTATTGCATGAGGCCAAAGCCGGTTAGGCCTTCGCCGAGCAGCGCATTGCCGAACGCGTCGGAACACCGTGCATAGCCACGATTGTAATATGGATCGCGCCATACTTGCCGACCTCCAATCGCTTTCAGACTATAAATAGGTATCGGAGGGGGGGCTGATATTGTCATCATAGCGCCAAAACCCTCGACGGAAGCTATCCTCCATCCGCTCTTCATAATCATCGCCGTCCCAAGCCAGTGTCGTCAGCACGGGATCGATACTGTCGGTCAGCTGGCAGCAGACGAACCAGTAAAAGGTGTCAAACGGCGCCTCGCCTTTCTTGTACACCGTGTCGACCGATAGGAATTGGTGCACGGCTGGCTCGAACCGTTCTACCAAATCGCGAAAGCGGCGCGACACCAGCATGATCACGTTGTTGCCGAAAGCATAATCTGGCGGGGCAAGGCGACTGCTCGACCAGCGCACAGTCTTCGGTGCGCTGTGCGGCACGACGGGATAACCGTAACGCATAAGCGGATAGCGGCGCGCCCGCGCAATCCGATCGACCTTGTCCGGATCAAGAAACTCGACCTTCGCCCACTCTGCAAAGCCATCGATCACCTCGTTGCGAGGGTCGGTGTCGTACGGACTTTTCTTGCCCAGCGAATAGACCATGATATTGCTCCCTAGCTCACACCCTGCTGGGCCGGTCGCGCGCGGGAACGCGTTTTTCAAGCCGCGAGCTGTTTAACTACCGACGGTATCATACATCGCTCACCTTCGGCGTCCCATACCTTGTTGGTACCGATCAGCTTCGGGTGCGTGACGGCGCGAGCCGGGAAAGCTGCTGCGCGTGGTCGAGGTCGCGAGGTGCACTCAGCCGCCTTGAAACAGCAGGGGATTGCCGCGCGGGCGTACGCCGCTTACCCCCGCCCCATGCCAGCCTTCGACAAGTCCCGCCTGCCTAGCCGCCACGTCTCGGTCGGCCCCGAGCGCGCGCCGCATCGCTCCTATTATTATGCGATGGGCCTGACAGAGGGGGACATCGCCAGGCCGTTCGTCGCGGTCGCCTCGGCGGGGAACGACTCCGCGCCATGCAACATCACGCTCGACGCGCAGGCCGATGTGGCGCGCGAGGGGGTGATCGCAGGCGGCGGGATGCCGCGGCGATTCAACACCATCACAGTTACCGACGGCATCGCGATGGGGCACCAGGGAATGAAGTCGTCGCTGGTCAGCCGCGAGGTGATCGCGGACTCGGTCGAGCTGTCGGTGCGCGGCCATTGCTATGACGCGCTGGTCGGCTTCGCGGGATGCGACAAGTCGCTGCCGGGGATGATGATGGCGATGCTGCGGCTCAACGTGCCGAGCATCTTCGTCTATGGCGGCTCCATCCTGCCGGGACGCTTTCACGACCGCGACGTGACGGTGATCGACGTGTTCGAGGCGGTGGGCAAGCACGCCGCGGGCGCGTGTCCGTTGTCCGAGGTGCACGAGCTGGAGAAGGTCGCCTGTCCCGGCGCGGGGGCGTGCGGGGGGCAATATACCGC
>CAXTTU010000118.1:0-7610 GCA_964247225.1 uncultured Sphingomonas sp.
GCGGTTTCCTTGTCGATCTTGAACAGCTTGGGCATCACCCGCTGCTCGGTCGCCTTGCGCGCGCCCGACAGGATCTTCGCGGCCTCGCGCGTCCCGCCGAGCGTCAGCGCCGCGCCGCTGCGCGGGCCGCCGACGCGGTTCGCCAGCATCTCCTTCAGCGTGTCGAGCGCCTCGGGCGTCACCGGGCCGAGCCGGGCGATGCGGTGGAGGATGTCGGGCTGCACCGCATCCGGGAGCAGCTCCAGCACCTCGCTGGCGGTGCCGGGGTCGAGATTGGCGATCAGCACCGCCGCGATCTGCGGATGCTCCTTGCCGATCATCGCCGCGATGTCGCAAGCGTCGAGCCATTCGAGCGCCTCCAGCCCCGCGCCCGGCACCGGCGGCGCGATGCGCGCGAGCACGTTCTCCGCCTTGCCCGGGCCGAGCGCGCGCGTCATCACCGCCTCGACGCGCGGCTTGGGATCGAAGCCGATCGAGGTGCGCGCGCGGGCGCGGCCGACGAAATCGTCGAGCACATTGCCCACATCGTCCTCGCTCACATCCGCGACCGCGAACATCGCGCGGCCGAGCTCGCGCACCTCGTCGGGCTCGAGCTTCTGGAGGATCGCCGCGGCTTCCTCCTCGCCGACCAGCATCATCAGCACGGCGGCGCGCTCGACGCCGGAGTAGCTGCGCGCGAGCGCGCTCACCGTGCATCCGCCTTGATCATGTCGCGGATCGCCAGCGCGGCGCGCGCGGGGTTGTCGCGGGTGAAGCCGCGCACGGTGGCGATGCGGTCGTCGACGCCGCTCGCGCTCTCCAGCTGGTCGAGCGTCACCGGCGCAGCGACCTGCGGCTCGTCACCCGGGCCCGCGGCAGGGGCGGCGAGCGCGGGCGTCGCCTCCTCGAGCTTGCCCATCAGCGCCTTGGCGAGCGGGCGGACGCCGAGCAGCAGCACCATGAGCGCGATGACGATCGCGGTCAGGTTGCGCGCGATCACCGGCACCCAGCCGCTGTCATACCAGGGCTGTTTCGTCTCGCCGGTGTCGCCGCCGGCGAACTTGCGGCTGATCACCGTCACCTGATCGCCGCGCGACTGGTCGAAGCCGACCGCGCTCTTCACCAGGTCATTGATCTGCTGCAGCTCCAGCCCGTTGCGCCGGCCCTTCTCCGGGTCGCGGAGCAGCACCGCAACCGAGAGCCGCTTGACCCCGCCCGGCGCGGCGCGGGTGACCGACACTTCCTTGCCGAGGTCGTAAGCACGCTGGAAACTGTCCGACTGCTTCGCCGGATCCGGCGCGGCCGCGCCCGCGGTGGGGCTGGGCGAGGGGACGGGCGTCGGCTGCTGCACGGTGCTCGCGACCGGCGGCGTGTTGCTGAGCGAACCGGGGATGCCGCCGGGCGCCGCCGCGGTTTTCTGGTCGCCGGTCCATTGGCCGGTCTCCGCCCGCAGCGCTCCCGCCTTGTCATAGCTTTCGCGCGTCGCCTGCGTTTCGTCGAGGTTGACGTCCGCCTGCACCTCCGCGGTGAAGTTATTCGCGCCCACCAAGGGGGTGAGCAGCTGCACCAGCTGCGTGCGCACCTTGTCCTCGACGCGGCGCTGCGCGTTGAGGCGCTCGGTCCCGGCGGTGTCGGTCGCGCCATGAGTGAGCAACGCGCCCATCTGGTCGACCACCGTCACCGCGTCGGGCTTCATGCCGGGCACCGACGAGGCGACGAGATTGACGATCGAGGATACTTGCGCGTCGTCGAGCGAACGACCGGGGTTCAGTTTCAGAATCACGCTGGCGGACGGCGCAGCGTTGTCGCGGACGAACACGCTCGCCTCGGGGGTGGCGAGGTGGACGCGCGCGTCGGCGACCGCGTCGATCTCGCCGATCGAGCGGGCGAGCTCGGTCTCGCGCGCCTGGCGCAACCGTTCGCCCTCCACCGCGCGGCTGACGCCCATCGGCAGCTGATCGAGAATGGCATAGCCGCCGGGTGCCGCCTTGGGCAGGCCCTGTCCCGCGAGCAGCATCCGGGCGCGGCTGTAATCGTCCTCGCCGACCGTCAGCGCGCCGGTGCCGCCGTCGATCTTGGACTTGATGTTCGCCTGGTCGAGCGCGGCGACCACCGCCGCCTTGTCCGCGTCGGGCAGGCCGGTGAACAGCGTCTTCTGCGTGGGGCTGGACAGTGTCACCCACGCCAGCGCCGCCGCGCCGACCAGCGCGACGAGCAGCGCCATCGGCAAGGAGCGGCGCACCGCGGGCTGCGCGAGCAGGCTACGCATCTGCCGCAACGGGTTGGCGAAACGCTCGGGAAGCGCAGGCGTGGGGGCGGGGACCAGCGCGCTCATCTCAGACCGGCATGCTCATGATGTCCTTGTAGGCGGACAGGAGCTTGTTCCTGACCTGCAACGTCGCCTCGAAGCCGACGCTGGCCTGCTGGCGCGCGAGCATCACCTTGGCGATATCGACCGTCTCGCCGCGTTCGTAAGATTCGCTCAGCTGGTTCGCCTGCACCTGCCCCGCGTTCACGTCCTTGAGCGCGCTCGCCATCGTGTCGCCGAAGCTGGGCGCGGCGGCGGGCGTCGCGGCGGCGGAGGCGTTGGCGCGGCTGAGCGCGCTGTTCTTTTCCAGGATCTGCGCGCGGAGCGCCATCACCCGGTCGACGCCCATCGGGCCGGTCACGCCGGTCATGCGGTGGCACTCCGGGCGATATCGTCGCCCTGTTCGCGCGCGCGGGCGAGCCGGTAGCGGAGCGTGCGTTCGGAGATGCCGAGCCGCCGCGCGGTCTCGATGCGGCTGCCGTTGCACTGACGCAGCGTCTCGCGGATTGCGGCGAACTCGCTCAGTTGCACCACCTTGCCGAGCGTGGCCGCCGTGACGTCGGACCTCACCGGCTTCGCCGCCGAGGCCGGCCGATCGAAGACGATATGCTCCGGCGCGATCGTGTCGCCGCCCGCGAACAACAGCGCGCGCTGGATCACATTCTCCAGCTCGCGGACATTGCCCGGCCAGTCGTGCGCGAGCAGCAGGTCCACCGCCGCCGTTGTCGGCCACGGCACCACCGCGCGCGAGCCCGCGTGGCGCAGGATCATCGTCGCGGCGAGCGCGGGAATGTCCTCGGGCCGCTCGGCGAGCGGCTTGGTGGCGAGCGGAAAGACGGACAGGCGGTAATAAAGGTCGGCGCGGAACCGGCCCGCCGCGACCTCTTCCTGCAGGTCGCGGTTGGCGCAGGCGATCACGCGCACGTCGACCGGTTGCGGCGTGGTCGCACCGATCGGCACCACCTCGCGCTCCTGGAGCACGCGCAGCAGCTTGGCCTGGAGCGCGAGCGGCATCTCCGCGATCTCGTCGAGCAGCAGCGTGCCGCCGTCCGCCGCGCGAAAGAAGCCCTCGCCGCCCGACGACGCGCCGGTGAACGCGCCCTTTTGATGGCCGAACAGCATCGCCTCCAGCATCGATTCGGGGAGCGCGGCGCAGTTGATCGCGACGAACGGTTTGCCCGCCCGTTTGGACCCGTTGTGGATGGCGCGCGCGACCACTTCCTTGCCGGTGCCGGTCGGGCCGTTGATGAGCACGGTGATGTCCGCTTGCGCGACGCGCTCGGCGAGCGCGAACAGCGCGAGGCTCTCGGGATCGGCGGCGGTGGGAAGGTCCGGCCCGCCGATCATCGCGCGCGCAAAGCCCTTGCCGACCGCCTCGTCACCGCCGTCCCAGCTCAGCCGCGCGGGGTTGCCGTCGCGAAACGGCGCGACGCGGCGCGGGCCTTGGCCGACCACCAGCGTCCGTGCGGGCGCGGTGACCGGCTCACCCTCTGCGACGAGGTAGGTATCCGCGCGCGTATCTTCCGCAATCGCGAAGCCCTGCGCGCGAAGCGAGGACACCAGCGCGTAGCGGGTCTGGAGCAACTGGGCGGACGGGCGGATGGATCGCATTGGCACTCCCTCGATGCGGGTCGAATGCGCGATCGATGGTAAAACATGCGTTAAGCCGGCTAACGTGCGGCAGGTTTTTTCCGGGTGCGTGCCGCGCGCGCGCGCGAGGGGCGGCGCGGATTTTTCGCCTAAAGCTCCGGTCGAGATGGCCGTTACTCACCCTGGCGGCTCGGCCCTTCCGTCGTTGGGGGCGGCGGGGAGCCGCAGCTCAAACGGAGATTTTGCCATGACCGTGATCTCGACCAACATCTCGGCGCTGCGCGCCGCCAACGCGTCCACCTCGGCGCAGTCCATGCTGTCCAGCGCGATGGAGAAGCTGTCCACCGGCAGCCGCATCAACCAGAGCAAGGACGACGCGGCGGGCCTCGCCATCTCCAACTCGATGACCTCGCAAATCCGCGGCATGAACCAGGCGATCCGCAACGCGAACGACGGCATCGCGCTGGCGCAGACCGCCGACGGCGCGCTGGGCGAAGTGACCAACATGCTCCAGCGCGTCCGCGAGCTGGCGGTGCAGGCCTCGTCGGGTACCTATAGCGCCGACGACCGCACCAACATGCAGACCGAAGTGACTCAGCTCACCTCGCAGATCGACGACGTGCTCAAGAATACCAAGTTCAACGGCGTCAACCTGTTCAGCTCGTCCGACAAGACGGTGAGCATTCAGGTCGGGTCGGACAGCACCAACCAGGTGGAGCTCAAGACCACCGCGCTCGATCTCAGCAGCATCACCGGCACGAGCACCTATAATGTCAGCAGCGGGTCGACGGGGTCGACCGGTTCCACGGGCTCGACGGGCAGCACCGGTTCGACGGGCAGCACGGGTTCGACCGGCAGCACCGGCTCGACCGGAAGCACGGGCTCGACGGGCTCGACCGGGAGCACCGGTTCGACCGGAAGCACGGGTTCGACCGGCTCGACGGGCAGCACGGGCTCGACTTCGACGTCGACCGGGCTGGACATCTCGGGCTCGACCGGCAGCGCCGCGCAGAGCGCGCTGACCACGGTCGACACCGCGCTGAAGGCGGTCAACACGACGCGCGCGTCGCTCGGCGCGGGCGAGAGCCGGCTGGGCTCGGTGGTCAACAACCTGACCAGCAACGCGACCAACCTGTCCGACGCGCGCAGCCGTATCCAGGACACCGACTTCTCGGCGGAAACGGCCAACCTCGCCAAGGCGCAGATCCTGAGCCAGGCGTCGACCGCGATGCTGGCGCAGGCGAACCAGAGCGCGCAGGGCGTGCTGAAGCTGCTGCAGTAAGGCTGAGCGCGAGCGCGCGGCGACCAGGTCGCCGCGCCGGTGCGGCAAGCGAAGCAAGCCGCACGCGCCCGCCCGGGCCCGCCAGCCCGTTTCGCCCCGGTCCCGGCACTGGCCCCCACCAGGGTGCCGGGGCCGTTCGGACGAGCAAGGACCCCGGTCGCCCCGCAAGGACGGTCGGGGTTCAGCCGTTTGGGGGTGACAGGCGCGGCCTGCTCGCGCTAGCCGGTGTCATTGGCAAGGCGGGCAAGCTCAGGTCGCCGCCCGTCAGCACCTGCGAGCGCGTGTCCGCGAAGTGGCGGCCATAGGCGATCAGGCAGTGCATATAGCGCGGGTGGAACTCGAGCGGTCGCGAGGTCTGGTCGTCGAGCCGGCTCAGCGACGCGCAGGATGCATGCAGCTCGGGGTCGATGAAAGCAGCAGCCTCCTTATCGACGATGCGGAGGTTTCGGACCTTGTCGGCGGCGTTCGCGCCATAAGCCTCGCGATAGCGTAGCGCGATGTCGTCGACGGAGAAACGGTACACCTGATTGATCAGCACGTCGCTCGACCGTTTCGCGAGCGGGATCAGCGACCAGCTGCGATGCGCGTCGGCGGTGTTGGTGAACGGGTCCGATCCCTCGGGGCCGCAACCAGCTTTCTTGCCGCATTGCGCGCCGAGCTCCTGCGTCCCGTTGACCAGGATGAACAGCGTCGGAGCGTCGATTTCGGTGCGGCAGGCACGAGGCGGTCGGTCGAACCCAGGCCGGCGGCCAGGCCGAACTCGTTCGCGAACACGCCGAACCGCGCGCCGCCATCGATATACTCGCGATTATCGATAAACACCGGCGCGGCGGCGAGCGGCACCGATCCGGACGCCATGATCGCGCTGATATAACAATTCCGGTAGCGCTCCTTGAGCCTCGCATCGGTCGCGCTCGTCGCGCGCCGCGCCATCTCGGTCAGGTCGAAGATCACGGCATCGCCCGAATCGACATCAACCGCGCCGACCAGCAGCCGCCGGTGATGGGACGCGTCCGCCACGCGCTGCAACGTGTCGAGCGTGATCAGCCGGCCGAGCAGCGCGCGCAGCGGCGCGAGGTCGCCCACCGCGCTATGCCGCGCGATCGCCGGATAGGAACCCAGCGTGTAGCCCCCGCTGGCGGTCTTGTGCGCATAGGCGGTCAGCAGGTCCCGCTCGGCGGTGATCGCATAGGCCCTGGCGGCGGTCTCCGGCTCGTCGAGGAACGCGAAGGTGCTCAGCATCGCGCCGGTGCTGATCCCGGTCACGAGGCTGAAGCGGGGAAGGTGCCCGCCGTTCAACAGCTTCCACTCCGCGAGGACCCCCGCGCCGAACGCGCCATGCTGGCTGCCGCCCGAGATCAACAGCTGCGCATTGGCGGGCTCGCGTTCGAGGAGCAGGCGATCGGGTGGCGCGACCGGGGGTTGCGCGACCTCTTCGGTCGTGAGCGGAAAGCCGCACATCGCCGTGTTCGCGGTCACGGGAGGGGTGATCGCGCATGCCGACAGGCAAAGCGCCCCGGTCGGTATGAGTGCGAGCCGGATCAGGATCACGCCACCTCCCCCTTCAAGGAGGATAACAGTGCAGTGCAACTACAAATTAGTCAACTACGGGGCAAATCTAGCGGGATACGACTTACCCCGTTACTTCACTATCGACCCCGATTGTTTTGATGCGCCCGTCACGCGGCCCGGTTCAGGTGCGGCAGGTCCTCCACCGACGCGGGGTAAAGCCCGCGCATCGCCGCCACCAGCGCATCGCCGGCGACCGGCTTCACAATCGCCTGCGACGCGCCCGCGGTCAGCAGCTCGGTGACCGGGATCACGCCGTCGGTCGAGATCAACAAGGTCGAGCATATGCCGAGCGCGTCGGCGCGTGCGAGGAGGGCGCGTATGCCGGCGATCCCTTCGGCCTGCTGCATCTGCACGGCGGCGTCGATCAACAGGTGATGGAATCGACCGTCGGCCAGCGCCGCCCCTGCCTGATCGCATCCGTGCACCGCGGCGACACCGCCCGCATGCGGTTCGAGCAGCGACCGAAGCGCCCCGCGGGTGACGAAGCTGCTGCCGACCAACAGGACCTTTGCGCCTTCCAGCGTCGCGGGGCGTGCGACGACGTCACCGCCGGTCTCTCCATCGGCAACGCGAACAAGCGGAACACGCAGGCTGAAGGTGGACCCGACCCCCGGCTCGCTCCTCAGCGTCAGTGTGCCCCCGAACGCCTCTGCCAGGCGTCGGCAGATCGCGAGGCCGAGGCCGGTGCCGCTGAACTGACGCGTTGTCGCGCCGTCAACCTGATGAAAGGCATCGAACACCAGCGCCTGCTGGTCGGGGGGGATGCCGACCCCGGAATCCGCGACGGAGATCCTGAGCAGTTCCGCTCCGTCCGCCCCTGCCTCCACGCCCGCCGACAACGACACCGCGCCCCGCTCGGTGAACTTGACCGCGTTGGAG
>CAXTTU010000118.1:7620-9196 GCA_964247225.1 uncultured Sphingomonas sp.
ACAGGACCGTGACGGGCACATCGATGTCCAGCCGAAGCGCCAGCCCCCTCGCCTCGGCATGGCCTTGCCAGAGGCGGCCCGTGTTCAGCAGCAGCTTTCTGAGCGGAGTCGGCTCGCTCAGCACCTCGATGTCGCCCTTTTCCATCTTCGCCACATCGAGGATATCGTCGACCAGCGCGCGCATCGTCTCGCCCGCGCCCTGGAGCAGCTCCATCTTCTCGCGAACATCCGCGTCGAGGTGATCGCGGGCGAGCAGCACCTGCGACATGCCGAGGATACCATTGAGCGGCGTGCGGATCTCGTGGCTGGTGGTTGCGAGGAACTCGGTTTTCGCCTTGAGCGCCTTCTCCAGCCTCGTGTTGACGTCGGTCAGCGTGACGTTGGCGGCGCGCACCTCGTTGCGGCTGCGGCGGATCGAGAAGAAGCTTGCCAGCAACAGCGCGAACACAACGCCGCCCGCGATCAACGCGCCGGTCAGCATCATGCTGCGCTGCTTTTCCAGCGCGACGTCGCGTTGCAGCTGGCCCTTCTCCAGCCGGCTGATCTTCAGATTCTGATTGGTGAAATCGAACCGCGCCGTCATCAGCTGCGACCCGACGGAGGCGGTCAGGTCGCGCGCGTTATCTTCGAGCCGGTGGTAGGCCCGGAAATGCGCCAGGGCCGAGTCATACCGCCCCTGCGCTTCATATACGCGCGCCGCGATTTGGTGAAACTCGCGATATGGCATGTCCGTCTTGGTCAGGTCGATGCCGGCGAACATGGAGTTGAATAACGTCGTCGCGCGCGCGCGATCTCCGCTCGCGAACGCGACATGCGCTTGTGTGCCGAGCACGAACGGCCGCCACGCAGCTGTTTCGCCCGATGCTATCAGACCAGAGGCGCGCTCCGCCGCAGCCTTGGCTGCCGCGAGATGGCCACGGTCCGCCTCCACCGATGCGATGTTGGTGAGAAGACGCAATTGCGACACAGCGCTTTGCATCACCCGCGCTTCGCGCAGCGCCATTTGGTACTGCTCAATCGCTTCGGCGTTACGGCCCAGCTTGCGCAAAACTTCCGCGCGATTGTTATGGCCGATCATCAGTAGCGACGGTTCTTTGCTGAAGACATCGGCCGACTGGCTATAATAGCGCAATGCGCGGGCGTAATCGCCCGCGTTGTCGTAAATCGAGCCGATATCCTCCAATGCGAGCGATTGTTGGCGTGGCTCATGCGCCGCGGTGAACACGCGGTACGCCGCCTGAAACGCGACCAGCGCGTCCTGGATACGTCCCTCAGATCCTGCGATCGCGCCGCGCGAGCGGAGCAGGTCACCTTGCAGCCGGCTGTTCGGCGCGATCCGGTTCGCGGTGGCGAGTGCGGCCTCGATCAGCGGCTTGGCGCGCGCGCTCTGGTTGGAAAAGATGTTCGCCTCGCCATCGATCCACTCCGCCGTTGCGACGGCGAACTCGGCACGAGGCGAACGCGGCAGCGCGCGCGCGGTCGCCAGCGCGGTGTCGGCCAGCGCGAGCGCGCGCGCCGGGTCGCCGACCATCGCCGCCTTGGCCGCCGCGATGCGGGCGTCGACGGCGGCGTAGAC
>CAXTTU010000119.1:0-9187 GCA_964247225.1 uncultured Sphingomonas sp.
GGAGGACGCGCGCACGGGCGAGCGGTCGCAGCTCGACGTCGATGGCGCGTTCGTGGCTATCGGGCATTCGCCCGCGACGGAGGTGTTCCGGGGGCATCTGCCGCTCGACGCGGACGGCTATTTGTCGGTCGAGCCCGGCTCGACCCGTACCGCGGTGCCGGGCGTGTTCGCGTGCGGCGATGTGGCGGACAAGGTGTACCGGCAGGCGGTGACCGCGGCGGGCACCGGCTGCATGGCGGCGCTCGACGCCGAACGCTTCCTCGCGCACGCCGCGTTCGAATCGGACCGCGCCGCGGCGGCTGAACCGCCACGCGAAAAGGAGAATGCGGAGGCGACTTGGTGAGAGAAGAAGGTCGTCTCACGCGAAGACGCAAAGACGCGAAGAGGAAGTAATAGAGTCGGTTCACGCGGACGCGCGGAGACGCGGAGATGGCTCTCGCGCGGCAGCGCGCATTCTCCACCGTCCGTCGTTTGGTATTGTAGGGCCGCGTTCGCGGCCGGCTCTGACCGCTCCGCGTCTCCGCGCCTCCGCGAGAACCACTATTTCTTGGCGGCTTTGCGTCTTTGCGTGAGGCACTCTTCTTCGGTGCCCAGCGTCGCCCGGATCGCCATCTCCAGCGCCGCGGCGTCACCGGAGTGCGCAAAGCTGTGGGAGGCGGTGTCGATGTGCGTGGTGGGCAGCGCCAGGCCGACCGCGCGTGCGGCGTCCGCATAGGCGATCGCGGTCGCATCGCGGGTGGCGAGGATCACCGTCGCGTCCTGCCCGCCTAGGGTTTCGGCGAACCGGCGGGCGAGTGGGTGCTCGGTCTGCTTGCGAACAACGGCCCTGAGGCCTTTGAGAATCTTACCGACGTTGACGCCGCCCCGCAGCAAGCGCCACCATTGGCGAGGATCGCGCAGCCGCTCCGCATAGCGCGCGCGGATCGCAGCGGCGGGAGGCAGGTCGTCCGCCGCGCGCTCGACCACCCACGGGTTGGCGAGCACCAGCCGATCCACGCCCGCCGCTCGCCCGAACAGCGCCAGCGCGGTCGCGGCGTCGCAGTTGCCGAAACCGACGACGTGCGTAATCTGCGGCGCTTCCACCCGAAACATCGCGACTGCGGCGGCGATGTCCGGGGCTGACGAGAGATAACCGCCATTTTCCCCCGACGAGTCGCCAACCCCGCGGCGGTCGAAGCGGAACACCGGCACCCCGCTCGCGGCTAGTCCCGCGGCCAGCAACGCCATCCCCCGATGCGCCCCAGCGCGCACCTCGTTCCCGCCGGACACGATCAGCAACCCCGTCGCGCCCGCCGCCTGGTCGAGCGTGCCGACCAGAGCCTCGCCCTCGCACGGGAAGGTCAGCAGCCTTCGCACGCTCGCACCCATTGCGCGATGTCCTCGGCAAGCAACTGTGCGAGCGCGGGATCATTAGTCGGCTCAACTGATCGCCAAAGGGGCGCGCCGGGCAGCTTGCGGTCGCCAGGTGCCGGATCGCTGTCCAGGCGCACAGTTCGAAGCAAGCCACCGCTTTCAATCGTCCACAGCTGATACACGCTGATCGCCGTCAGCAAGTCCGCGGAAAGCAGATTGCCCCCGATTTCGAGAGGGGGTTGTGGCTCGCCCTCCGGTAACTCGGGATCGTATTCCCAAGCGGAGGACAGCCGCCTGTCGACAGCTCCCGCGCGCCAGATGCGCCCTAGCTCGCGATACAGGGATGCACCCGCTTGAGGGCAGAAATGATGTCGTCCGCTCAGTCCGGTCCATTTGTCGAGCAGGGCACCACTCCGGATCGCCACGCTGTAGGCGCGCCTTCCTCCCGCGATGAGGGCCAAGATCGCACTCTCATAGGCTTCCGAAATCTCCAGCAGCGACAGGCTTTCTAGCGGCACAAGGCTTTCCCCCTGCCCGGGATAGTCGGGCAGGACGCCTGCCAAACCAAGGCTCGCCAATCGCCGAAGCACGTCGACCGCGAACGCCCGAACCCGGTTCGCTTCCTCGAACAGCGGCAGCGCCATCACCACCACCGGGCCATCCTCCGGCCCCCACCGCAGCATCGCCTCCTCGCCGCCGCGCCAGCGATAGCGGTCGATGCGCGGCCCCGGCGTCAGAACAGCGCCTTGGCCGCCAGGAACGTCGTCAGCGCGCCGAAGGTCGCCAGCATGTCGCCGTCTACCTCGTCATCCTCGATCGTGATGCCGAGCCGGTCTTCAAGCTCGGTCAGCACGCCCGCGACCGCCATCGAGTCGAGCTCGGGCAGCGCGCCGAATAGCGGCGTCGCGTCGGTGAACTTCGCCACCTGTTCGGGGCGGAGCGCGAGCACGTCGCCGAGCACCGCGCGCACGGTCTTGTCGATCTCGGGCTTCGTTTCGGGAGTCACGCGCGCGTCCTGTGATGGTGCGGCGCGGCGATACCGGGCGACGCGGCGCTTGGAAAGGGTGCGGAGCGCTTGCGTTCCCGCTAGAGGACGGCGCGTGATCGCGCTCGACCCCGTGCCCCGGCCCATCGACACTGTTGCGCGAGGTGCGACGGATGCGGTCGCGCTGGTTAGTCGCGCGGGGGCGCTGAGCTTCGCCGAGCTGGAAGCGAGCGTTGCGGCGCTGGCGGGGTCGCTCGCGACGCTTGGCCTCGCGCCCGGCGAGCGGGTCGCGAGCTGGCTGCCCAAGACGCGCGTTGCCTGCCTGCTCCCGCTTGCCGCGCCGCGAGCGGGGTTGGTGCATGTGCCGGTCAACCCGCTGCTCAAGCGCGCGCAGGTGGCGTATATCTTGGCCGACAGCGGCGCGCGCGCGCTGGTGACGCAGGCCGGGCGGGCTTCGACGCTGGAGAACGGCGACGTGCCCGAAGGGTGCGCGGTGCTGGACGAAGCGGCCTTGCCCGCCGGTGAGCCGCTGCCGCCGTCGGACGCTGACCCGGACGCGCCGGCGGCGATTCTCTACACCTCCGGCTCGACGGGGCGACCCAAAGGCGTGATGCTCAGCCACGCGAACCTGTGGTTGGGTGCGATCTCAGTCGCCTACTACCTGAAACTCACACCGGATGACCGCGTGCTCGCCGTCCTTCCGCTGTCGTTCGACTATGGGCAGAACCAGCTTTTGTCCGCCTGGGTTGCAGGGGCGAGCGTCGCACCGCTTGACTATCTTGCCCCGCGCGACGTCATCAAGGCGGTCGAGCGGACGGACGCGACGACGCTGGCGGGGGTGCCGCCGCTCTGGGTGCAGCTGCTGGAGGCGGACTGGCCCTTGGAGACCGCCGCGCGCCTGAAGCGGCTCACGAACTCAGGCGGCGCGCTCACACCACGGCTGGTCCGGGCCTTGCGGGAGCGCTTCCCCAATGCGGACCTTTACCCGATGTACGGGCTGACCGAGGCGTTCCGCTCCACCTATCTCCCGCCCGAACTGGTCGACGCGCATCCCGACTCGATCGGGCGCGCGATCCCGTTCGCGGAGGTGATGGCGGTCCGCTCCGACGGGGCCCGCGCCGCGCCTGGCGAGCCGGGCGAGCTCGTCCATGCCGGGCCGCTGGTCGCGAAGGGCTATTGGCGCGACTGGGAGCGGAGCGCCCAACGCTTCCGCCCCGCGCCTGCCTGGTCGCGCGAGGGCGGGACCGCGGTATGGTCTGGCGACACGGTGGTCGAGGACAAGGCCGGGCTGTTCCGCTTCGTCGGGCGCGATGACGAGATGATCAAGACGGCGGGCAACCGCATCAGCCCGACCGAGCTGGAGGAAGCGGCGCTGGCAGGCGGCGAGGCGCGCGAGGCGGTGGCGATCGGCGTGCCCGACGCGCGGCTGGGGCAGGGGATCGTGCTCGTGCTGGCGGGCGACGCCGAGCAGGAGGCAGCGTTGCGGGAACGGCTCAAGCGCGAGCTGCCCGGCTTCATGCAACCCGCGCGCATCGAGTGGCGCGACGCGCTGCCGCGCAACGCGAACGGCAAGCTCGACCGGGCGGCCATCGCGCGCGGGGTGAGGGCGCTTCACACCGTTCGTGCTGAGCTTGTCGAAGCACCGCTCCCGGCCCGCCCTTCGGCAAGCTCAGGGCGAACGGCAAAGGGAGCAGCACCGATTCTGCGTGAGCCGGAGCTATGAAGCCGCTCGGCCCGCTCCCGCCAGAGTTCGCGGCGCAGACCGGCGCGCTGGTAATCGGCGGCAAGCCGCATACCGAGTGGCTCACCCAAGCGGGCGACACGCCCGCCTTTGTGTACGACCTCGGCATCGTCCGCGCGCGCGTGGCGCGGTTTCGCGCGGCGATGCCGGCGGGCGTGGGGCTCCATTACGCGATCAAGGCGAACCCGTTCGCACCGCTGCTGACAGCACTCGCGCCGTTGGTCGACGGGCTAGACGTCGCGTCGGCTGGCGAGCTGGCGATGGCGCTTCGGCATGGCAAGCCGATCAGCTTCGCGGGGCCGGGCAAGCGCGACGACGAGCTGGAGGCGGCGATCGGGTCGGGGGTGACGATCAACCTCGAATCGGAAGGGGAGGCCGTGCGCGCGCTTGGCGTCGCGGGCCGCCTTGGCGTCACGCCGAGACTGGCGGTGCGGGTCAACCCGGACTTGGAACTGCGCGGGTCGGGGATGAAGATGGGCGGGCGCGCCTCGCCGTTCGGGGTCGACGCGGAGCGGGTGCCCGCGCTCGTCCGCCGCGTGATCGACGCGGGCGCGGACTGGCGCGGGTTCCATATCTTTGCCGGGTCGCAGTCGCTCGATGCCGCCGCGCTGATCGAGACGCAGGCCGCGACGCTGGCGCTCGCCGCGCGGCTGGCGGAGGAGGCGGGTGCCGCGCCGCCGCTGGTCAACCTTGGTGGCGGCTTCGGCGTGCCCTACTTTTCCGGCGATCAGACGCTCGACGTCGAGGCGATCGGCGCGGCGCTGGGCGCGGCGCTCGCCAACCGCCCCGCGATCCTCGCCGAAACCGCCTTCGCGCTGGAGCTTGGACGCTGGCTTGTCGCGGAGAGCGGCGTGTACCTCACTCGCGTGATCGACCGAAAGCATAGCCGGGGCGAGACGTTCCTCGTCGTCGATGGCGGGCTCCATCATCAGCTCGCCGCGTCGGGTAATTTCGGCACGGTGGTCCGCCGCAATTACCCGGTCGCGGTCGCCTCCCGCATGGGCGAGCCGACGGACGATCTCGTCTCGGTCGTCGGTTGCCTCTGCACCCCGCTCGACCGGCTTGCCGACCGTGTGCTGCTCCCGCGCGCGGAGCCGGGCGATGTGATCGCGGTCTTCATGGCGGGTGCCTATGGGCTTTCCGCGAGCCCGAGTGCCTTTCTGGGACACCCCGCGCCCGCCGAGCTCGTCACTCCCTAACGCTATCTTCACCTCTCCCGCGCATAGCCGCCTCCTGTTCGCGTGGGGTCCGACGCCCCGCGCCGCGCGGAGGTGTATATGCGGATCAACCCAATCCTTTCCCTAGCCGGAGCCGCAACGCTGCTCAGCGGCTGCGCGCATGACGGCGCGCGCACCGAGCTGCCCTCCGCCGCGTTCGTCGCGCCCAAGGAAGCGCCGGGCGAGCAGTACGTCATCGGCCCGCTCGACCAGCTCAACATCTTCGTGTGGCGCAACCCGGAACTCAGCGCCAAGGTGCAGGTGCGCCCCGACGGCCGCATCACCACCCCGCTCGTCAACGACATGAGCGCGGTGGGCAAGACGCCCGCGCAGCTGTCCGACGACATGAAGGCGGCGCTGGCCGAGTATATCAAGGACCCGATCGTCTCGGTCATCGTGGAGAATTTTTCCGGCACCTATTCGCAACAGGTCCGCATCGTCGGCGCGACCGCCAAGCCCGCCAGCGTGCCGTACCGCGCGAACATGACGCTGCTCGACGCGATGATCGCGGTGGGGGGCCTCAGCGAATACGCCTCGGGCAACCACGCGCGCCTCGTCCGCTATGACAAGGCGACGGGCAAGCAGCGCGAATACAACATCAAGATCGGCCGCCTGCTCAAGCAGGGCGACCCGTCCGCGAACGTCCGCCTCGCGCCCGGCGACGTGATCATCATCCCCGAAAGCATGTTCTAGGACATGGGCGGCATCTACGACGAGGTACGGATCGCGCTCCACGCGGTGTGGATCCGCCGCTGGCTCGCGCTGGGGGTGGCGTGGGGCGTGTGCGTGCTTGGCTGGCTGGTGGTGTCGCAGATGCCGAGCCGCTACGAAAGCCGCGCCCGCGTGTTCGTGCAGATGCGGTCGGTGCTGCCGACGGGGCAGGTCGACGACGCCAGCGCCGCGCGCAACATCGACACGATCCGCCAGACGCTGACCGCCGCGGTCAACCTCGAAAAGGTGGTGCGCGGGACCGACCTGTCCGCGACCGTCGCCAACGACAAGGACCTGGCCGACCGGGTCGCCGGGCTGTCGAGCGCGATCAAGGTGACGGCGCAGCAGGACAATCTGTTCGAGATCGTCACCACCGCGTCCAGCCCCAAGCTCGCCAAGCAGATCACGCAAAAGCTGATCGACCTGTTCGTCGAGCAGAACCTCGCGGGTGACCGGACCAGCAACGCGCAATCGCTGACGTTCCTCGACGGCCAGCTCGAGGGCTTGCAGAAGAAGCTCGCGGACGCGGAAGGCAAGCGGGCGGATTTCCAGAACCGCTACCTCGGCTCGCTGCCGGGCACGGGCAGCGTGTCCGACCGGATCGCCGCCGCGCGCGAGCAGATGGCGCAGGTCGAGGGCGACCTCGCCGCCGCGCAGTCGAGCTTGTCCGCCGTCAATGGTCAGATGGGATCCACCACGCCGACCGTCGCGGGCGCGGCGGGCATCGCGCCCGGCATCGGCCCGGCGCGTGCGCGCCTCAACGCGCTTCAGGGCCAGCTCGCCGATGCGCGCGCGCGCGGTTATACCGACAGCCACCCCGATGTGGTCGCGTTGCACCAGCAGCTGGCGGGCGCGCAGGCCGCCGCCGCGCATGAGCCGATGGCGGGCGGATCGGCGGCGGGGACGCAGCCTAACCCGCTCTATCTCTCGCTGAAATCGATGCAGGCGGACAAGGCTGCGCAGGTCGCCGCGTTGCAGATGCGCCGGGGCCAGATCCAGTCGGGGCTCGACCAGCTCAACGCCAAGCTCGCGGGCAATCCCGAGGTCGCGGCGCAACAGGGGCAGATCGACCGCGACTATCAGGTCACCAAGGACCAGTATGATCAGCTGCTCGCGCAGCGCCAGCAGATCGCTATCCGGGGTCAGGCGCAGACGCAGACGGATGCGGTCAAGTTCTCCGTCATCGACCCGCCGACCAGCTCGCGCACGCCGGTCGCGCCCAACCGGCCGCTGCTGCTGACGGGCGTGCTGCTCGCCGGGCTGGCGGCGGGTGTCGGCGCGGCGTTCGCGCTGGCGCAGGTGCAGACGACCTTCCCGACCGTGCAGCGGCTGGAGAAAGCGGCGGGGATGCCCGTGATCGGCGCGATCGGCGAAACGGTGACGCAGCTGCAGATGATCGACCGTCGCCGCAAGCTTCGGCTGTTCGCGGGTGGCGCGGGTGCGCTCGCGCTCGCCTGGCTGGCACTGCTCGGCGTCGAGATGCTCCAGCGCGGGCTTGCCGCATGAAGGACGCCATGCCCAAACCCTCGGCCTCGCTGATTGAACGCGCCGCGACCGTATACGACTTCGCCGCGCATCCGCGCGCGCGGGTGCCGGTCGAGCTGCTCAAGGGGGAGGACAGCCCCACGCCCGCCGGTGCCGCGCAGAGCGGCCCTTCGGTTATGCCGGTCGCTGCTTGGTCCAAACCGGAGCCTGCGCGCACCGAGGCTGCCCCGGTCTCCGGTGGGCCGAGCTTGATCCGTGTTCAGCCCACCCCCGTTTGTGCTGAGCTTGTCGAAGCACCGGTCACCCGATCCGATGGCGGGGAGAGAACAAGCCCTTCGACAAGCTCAGGGCGAACGGACGTAAAAGCGGGCTTTCTTTCCGATCCGTCATCAGCCCAGCCCGTCTTCGCTCCCCACCCCGACAACGCCCATGTCGAGGCGATCGACCGTGCCCGCCTCGCGCAGAAGGGGATGATCGTCCCCGGCGCGCCGATCGGCAGCCTTGCGGAGGAATACCGGCTGGTGAAACGCCAGCTCCTCCTCACCGCCGAGAAGCTCCCGGGCGCGAAAGCACGCACCATCCTCGTCGGCTCCGCAAAGCCCGGCGACGGCAAGACCTATAGCGCGATCAATCTCGCGCTCAGCCTCGCCGCCGAGCGCGATGTCGAGGTGCTGCTCGTCGACGCCGATTTCGCCAAGCCAGACGTCATGGCCGAACTCGGCCTGGACGAGGGTCCCGGGCTGCTCGACGCGCTCGCCGACCACGCGATCGACCCCGAAGCATTGGTGGTGCGCACCGACGTGCCGCATCTGTCGCTGCTCCCCGTCGGCGCGAAGACGCATAGCGACACCGAGCTGCTCGCCAGCCGCCGCACCGCCGGGGTGATCGAACGGCTGCTCGCCGCCGACCCGCGCCGCATCATCCTGTTCGACTCGCCCCCCGCGCTCGCCGCCTCGCCCGCTTCCGTGCTCGCCTCGCAGGTCGGGCAGGTGATGCTGGTGGTCCGCGCCGACCGCACCACGGAGAGCGACGTCCGCCGCGCAGTCGGCCTGCTCGACGGATGCGAGCACATCCACCTCGTCCTCAACGCCGTCTCGTTCGTCGCGGGCGGCGACCGCTTCGGCAGCTATTACGGCCAGGGAGACTGAACCCCGTGCGTCCCGCCCTTCTTTCCGCCGCCGCGCTCGTCGCCGCCGCGCCCGCCAGCGCCGACCCGCATGTCGTGGTCTCGCCCTACCTCGAGATCGATCAGGTCGCCGCGATTAACCTCAACAACGACGACGCGGTCACCTGGACCGAGGTCGCGGCCGGCATCGACGCCTCCGTCGCGACGCAGCGCGCGCAGGGTCAGGTGAGCGCCCGCTACGAGCGGCGCATTGCGGAAACCGACGGGCTTGGCGACGCCGACATCGTCACCGGGCTGGCGCGCGCGTCGTACCGGGTCGCGCGACCGCTGACGATCGAGGCGGGCGCGCTCGCGACGCGAACGCGCGTCGACATCCGCGGGGCCGCGCCGGGCTTCACCGACACCGCGCGCGACGACAACATCACGCAGATTTACTCACTTTACGCTGGCCCGACGCTGGCGACGCAGGCGGGGCCGGTGTCGCTCGGCGCGAGCTATCGCTTCGGCTATACCAAGGTGGAGGCCCCCAGCTTCCTCACGCTCCAGCCCGGCGCGCCGCGGCAGGATTA
>CAXTTU010000120.1:0-9158 GCA_964247225.1 uncultured Sphingomonas sp.
TGCTCCACGCCGTCGTCGCGAGCGGACTCCCGGTAGAAATCGTCACGCTCGACACCGGACGGCTGTTCCCCGAAACCTACGCGCTCTGGGCGGAGACGGAGGCGCGCTACCGCGTCCGTATCCGCCCCTATTATCCCGACGCGGAGGAGATCGGCGGGTTCGTCGCCCGCCACGGGATTAACGCCTTTCGTGACGCGAAGGAGCTGCGCCTCGCCTGTTGCGGTATCCGCAAGGTGGAGCCGCTCCGCCGCGCGCTGGCGGGGGCTGCGGTGTGGCTGACTGGCTTGCGCGGCGGACGCGGTAGCGGCGGCGCGGTCGATCCGATGATCCGCGACGAGGAGCGGGGCGTATGGAAGGCCGCGCCGCTTCACGATTGGGAGCGCGAGGAGGTGGCGGACTATTGCGCGCGCTACGACGTCCCCGTCTCGCCGCTGCACGCGCAGGGCTTCCCCTCGATCGGCTGCGAACCCTGCACCCGCGCGGTGCTGCCCGGCGAGCCCGAGCGCGCGGGGCGCTGGTGGTGGGAGGACGGGGCGAGCCGGGAATGCGGCCTGCATGTCGGTCCCGATGGTCGGCTCGTCCGCGCAGGCGCGCATTAGGGTGGCGCTCGCCCCGCTCGACGCGCTCGAGGCCGAGAGCATCGCGATCATCCGCGAGATCGTCGCGGAGGTGCGGCGGCCGGTGCTGCTCTATTCGGTCGGCAAGGACTCCGCCGTGCTGCTCCACCTCGCGCGCAAGGCGTTCTTTCCCGGTCCGCTCCCCTTCCCCTGCCTCCACATCGCCTCGGGCTGGGACTTCGCGGACCTGCTCGCGCATCGCGACCGCGAGGCGGCGCGGCACGGACTCGACCTCGTCGTCCACCACGAAGCCGCCGCCGCCGCGCGCGGGGTCGATCCCTTCAACGTCCCCACCCCGGTCTATGTGCAAACCATGCTGACCGACGGGCTTCGCAATGCACTCGACGCCGGCGGTTACAACGCCGCGTTCGGCGGCGCGCGCCGCGACGAGGAAAAGGCGCGCGCCAAGGAACGGGTGGTCTCCATCCGCTCGCCCGGCCATGGCTGGGACCCCAAGCGCCAGCGGCCCGAGCTGTGGAGCCTCGTCAACGCGCGGGTGTCCCCCGGCGAGACGATGCGCGTGTTCCCGCTCTCCAACTGGACCGAGGCGGATGTGTGGCGCTACATCGAGCGTGAGGCGATACCGATCGTCCCGCTCTACCTCGCCCGCCCGCGCCCGGTGGTGGAGCGCGACGGGATGCTGATTGTCGTGGACGACGCGCGGATGCCGCTCCGCCCCGGCGAAGAGCCGGAGATGCGCTCGGTCCGGTTCCGCACGCTTGGCGATTATCCAATGACCGGCGCGACCGAGAGCACCGCAGCAACGCTGGCCGATGTCATCGCCGAAACGCTGAGCTCGACGACTTCCGAGCGCCAGGGCCGCGCGGTCGACCGCGACGAGACGGCGAGCATGGAGCGCAAGAAGCGGCAGGGGTATTTCTGACGATGGCCACCGCGCTCGCCCGCTTGCCCGAGGAGGCCCCTGCGCAAGCGCCGACGCTGCGCTTCATAACCTGCGGGTCGGTCGACGACGGCAAGTCGACGCTGCTCGGCCGCCTGCTCCACGACGCGAACACGCTGGCGAGCGACCAGCTCGCGACGCTCGCCGCCGACAGCGCGCGGCGGTCGCGCGACGCGGAGCCAGACTATTCGCTGCTGCTCGACGGGCTGGAGGCGGAGCGCGAGCAGGGCATCACCATCGACGTCGCCTATCGCTATTTCGCCAGCGCGCGGCGCGCGTTTATCGTCGCCGACACGCCGGGGCATGAGCAATATACGCGCAACATGGTGACGGGCGCTTCGACCGCCGACCTGGCGGTGATCCTGGTCGACGCGCGGCGCGGGGTGCAGCCGCAGACGCGGCGGCACAGCCGGATCGTGCGGCTGCTCGGCATCGGCAGCGTGGTGCTGGCGGTCAACAAGATGGACCTGGTCGGGTTCGACCACGCGCGCTTCGACGCGATTGTCGCCGAGTATCGCGAGCTTGCCGAACGGGTCGGGATCGCGCGGTTCAGCGCGGTGCCGGTGGTCGCGCGCGATGGCGACAACATCGTGGCCCGGAGCGCGCGGATGCCATGGCATCGCGGGCCGACGATCCTCGAAGCGCTCGACATGGCGGAGGTGGCGGACCCGCCCGAGGCCGGGTTCGCGATGCCGGTGCAGAGCGTGCTGCGCCCAGATTCGACGTTTCGCGGCTATGCGGGGCAGATCGCGGCGGGGCGGGTTGCGCCCGGCGCGCGGGTGCGTGTGCTCCCGGCGGGAACATCCGCGACCGTCGCGCGGGTTGTCGCGCCGGAGGGCGACCGCTCGGGGGCGGATGCGGGCGAGTCGATGCTGCTCACCTTCGCGCAGGAGGTCGATTGCTCGCGCGGTGACGTGCTCGCGGGCGAGGGATCGAGCGTCGGGGTCGCGGACGAGATCGGCGCGACGTTGGTGTGGATGGCGGACGAGTCGCTGGCGGTCGGGCGGCGGATGCTGCTCAAGCTCGGCACACGCACCGTGCCAGCGCGCGTTACCGCGGTCGAGGGCGTGTTCGACCCGGAGACGGGCGAAGGCGCCCCCCCGCGCGAGGTGCGGCTCAACGACATCGCGCGCGCGACGGTGGTGGTTGATCAGCCGCTCGCGCTCGACCTGTACGAGCGGTCGCGCGCGCTGGGCGGTTTCATCCTCATCGACCCGCACGGGAACGCCACCGCCGCCGCCGGGCTGGTCGAGCGGTTCGCGCTGCGCGGGCGGGGCAAGAGCGCGCCCGCGATCCGCTGGATCGACGCGCCGGTCGATCAGCTCGCGCGGCAAGGCGCGGTACTGACCGAGCAGCTGCGCGCCGAGGGGCAGCACGCCACGCTGCTCGACGAGGCGCGATTGGCGGAGCTGACGCGCGGGGCCGACGGTGTTGAGGCAGCGCGCCTGGCGACCGCGGCGGCGCGGCTGCTCCACGATGCGGGCGTGGCGGTAGTGCTGGCGCTGCCCGCGGTCGAAGGCATCACCTGGCCCGGCGAGCGGGTCACGGCGGGGGTGATGGAGCCGCCCGCGCCGGACTGGGTGATCTGAGGCAATTCCCTTTGATCCTCCCCGTTTACGGGGAGGGGGACCATGCGAAGCATGGTGGTGGGGCGGTTGCTGCAGGAGGTGCCGTTCGGGGCCACCGCCCCTCCACCAATCGTTTCGCGAGCGTTGGCGCGAGATCGTGTCCCCCGGACACGATCTTGGCCAGCCGGGGGCTGGCCAAAGCGCCAACGCCCCCTCCCCGTGAACGGGGAGGATCAGAACGACTTTGACAAGGTCACCCCATAGGTCCGCGGGTCCCCCGGCTGCCCGACGATCAGGCCGGTATTCCCCGACTGTGTCGTCAGCAGCTCAAAGTAATCCTGCCCGAACGCGTTACGCAGCCAGGCGAAGGCGTTCCAGCTCCCCGCCGCCTTGAAGCCAAGGCGGAAGTTGCTGATGCTGTAGCCCGCAATATACATATAGGTGCTGGGCGACGGGTTGGACGAGAAGCGCGAGCGGTAGCTGCCGTCATAGCCGAGGTAGAACTGCCCGGTCCCGCCGAACAACCGCCCGGGCAGGTCGTATTCCGCGCCGAAGGAGGCCGCCCATTTCGACACGCCCGGCAACACCTGCCCCGAGATGTCGCACGCGGCGGGGCTGATCCCGCCCGCCGTGCCGGGTGCGCTCGCCGCCTGCCCTGCCGCCGCGACCGTGCCGCCGGACAGTTCGGGCGGGCACGGCGCACCGGCGAACCTGACGTACCTGGCGTCGGTGTACGCGCCGTTGGCGTAGAGGTTGAGGCGCGTGGTCGGGCGAAGCGCACTGTCGATCTCCACCCCGCGCGTGCGGACATGGTCGGCGTTGGCGAGGTAGCCGCGCAGCACCCCGAGCTGGCCGTTGGTGACCGTCGCCTGATAGTCGAAGATGTCGGTCCAAAAGCCTGCCACGTTGATCGTCGCGCGATGCCCGGCGAGCTGCGTCTTCAGGCCGAGCTCATAGTCGTTGACCGACTCGGGCTTGACCGTCGCCGCGCCGAGGATGGGCGCGTTGTTCAGGTCGAGCGGCAGGCCGGACAGGTTGATGCCCCCCGACTTGTAGCTGCGCGCAAAGGTGGCATAACCGTGGACGTCGGGGCTGAAATCGTACGACGCGGTCACGTCGCCCGACAGGTTCCAGTTGTGGAAGCGCGGGTTGTAGCTTTGCGGCGACAGCACGCCGCACTGGTCCTTGACCACCGCGCTCGCCGCCTGCGCCGCCGCGGTGCAGCTGAGCACCGCGCCCGTGCCGGTGGTCACGACCGAGTTGTAGTAACCGGTCTTCTGGTCGTAGTTGAGCCTGACGCCCGGCGCGATCGATAGGCGGTCGCTGAGGTGCCAGGTCAGCTTGCCGAACAAGGCCGCGCTGGTGTTGCGGAGGCCGTTGGGCGTGGTCGCGGCAAGGCCGTTCAGCACAGCCGGGTTCCTCGCGTCCGCGCTGGTCGGGTTGAGCAGATACGCGCTCGCCGCCGATCCCTGAACCTGCAACCCCTGCGTGTCGATCGTCTGGTGGAAGAAGAACGCGCCGACGACATAGTCCAGCCGGTGCGCGCCGTCCGACGCTAAGCGCAGTTCCTGGCTCACCTGCCGCTGCTGCGACGGGTTGGCGGACACGATGGTGATCGGCAGGCCGATGAAATCACGGTCGTTCGACGGCGTCCAGTTCCAGAAGCGGTAGGCCGTAACGGAGGTCACCGTCCCGATCCCCGTCCGCCAGTTGGCGAGCAGCGACACCCCGCCCAGTTCCTGCTCCGCGCGGAGCGGCGTGTCGACATCGGTCAGCCGCGCGAACGGATCGGTCGAGGGCACCTGATAGCCCAGCGCCGCCGTGAGTGCCGCGTATTGCCGGTTGAGCGGGCGCTGGGTCGGCGCGACGCGGGCATAGTATTGCACGCAGCAATCGGGGTTCTGGTGATTGTAGTCCGCCGCCAGCGTCAGGTCGAACGCCGCGCTCGGCTTCCACAACAGCGAGCCGCGGAAGCTGGCATTGTCCTGCGCGTTCTCGTCATCCCGCTGGCGGGTGTTGTAGATCGTGCCGCGCCGCGTGGTGACGGAGGCGGAGAGGCGCAGCGCGAGCTTGTCGGCGACCAGCGGCCCCGACGCGGACACCTTGCCCTGGAAAAACTCGTAGTTGCCCCCGGTCAGCTCGACCCGCGCCTCCGGCGTGAAGCTGGGCGCGCGCGTGTAGATGTTGATCGCGCCCGCGGTGGTGTTCTTGCCATAGAGCGTCCCCTGCGGCCCGCGCAGGATCTCGATCCGGTCGGTGTCGGTGAAATCGAACGTCGCCGAGGCGATGCGGCTATAATAGACCTGATCGACATAGATGCCGACTCCCTGCTCGATGCCGTCATTGGTCAATCCGAACGGCGCGCCGAGCCCGCGGATGTTGGCGGCGGAGTTGCGCGGGTTGGTGGAATAGAATTGCAGCGTCGGCTGAAGCTGGGTCAGCCGCCCGACATTATACGCACCCGTCTCGGCAAGCGCGGTGCCGCCGACCACCGACATGGCGATCGGCACGCGTTGCACCGTCTCGGCGCGGCGGCGTGCGGTGACGACCACCTCGCCCGTCCCCTGTTGCGCGGCCCCGAGCCGGCCTGCATCGCCGGCGGTCTCGACCGGCGGCGGCGTCTGCGCGTCGGGCGCAGGCGTAGACGCAGTCTGGGCGGCGGCGAGCGCCAGGGCGAGAGCGGGCAGCATGAGCAGGGTCTCCAGCGGAAGCCGCAATCTCCACCGATCAGGTCGGCTTACAATGCCGCCCCGGCTTGCCTGCGCGATAGCTTAGCTTGGCGCGAGGCTATGCCGCCCGCTTCAGCTCCACCGGCACCGCCGCCTTGAGCGTAAGCACCGCGCACGCGCCGCTGCCCCGGCCCTCGCTCTCCAGCCGCAGCGCGCCTTCCATCGCCACCATCGAGTTCGCGCACCAGTGCAGCCCGAGGCCACCTGATTTGTGCGCGCGGGTGGAGAAGCCGCGCTGGAATAGCGTGCGCCCCACCTCCGGCTCGAAGCCCTCGCCCGTGTCGCGGATCAGTACCTCGACCGTCTCGCCGCACTCGACCGACACGCTGATGCGTCCGGTCGGCGCGCCCGACGCGGCGATCGCCTCAGCTGCGTTGGAGAACAGGTTGCCTATAACCTGCGAGAGGATCACGCGGTTGGCGAGCACCGGGCACGGCGCGGCGGGGTAGCTGAACGTGATCGACCCGTCATTGCCATAGCGCGCGATGGTGGCGTTGCGCGCGACCAGCTCGACCACGTCGCACGGCTCCAGCGTCGGACGCTCATGCGCCTCGCGCTGTTGCTGGCCGATGATCTCGAGCACATGTGCCATCGACTCGCGCCCGACATGGAGCTCGCGTACCTGCGCCTCGCGCGCGGTCGCCTCCGCCTGGACCGCGGCGGCGACGAACGCGGCGAGCTTCTGACGGCGCGCGGGCGGCAGGTCGTCGCGCGCGAGTTCGGACACCGCCCTGTCGAGCATCGCGCGATCGACGGGCGCATGTTGCGCGACGCCCTGGCTCAGGATGGTGCTGATCGGGTTCAGCGCGTTGCGGACATTGTGCATCACCGCCACCGCCGACTCCGACTTGCCGAGCGCGAAGCTCTGCACCTCGATCTGCTCGCGCAGGTCTTTCAGCTGGCGGAGCATCGAGTTGAACGATCGGCCGAGCGAGCCGATCTCGTCGTTGCGCCGCTCCTCGTCGAGCAGGCCGAGCGAGCCCGACTGGCGCACCATCTGCATGTGCCGCTCGACCCGGTGGAGCGGGCGCAGCACCTGGCGCGTGATGGTGCCGCGCAGCACGACGAGGACGAGCAGCAACAGCACGGTGGTGCCCGCGACCGCGAGCAACAGCATCCGCTGGCCGAGCAGCGACACGTCGCGCGGAACGGTAAAAGCGGCGCTGGCGACCGCATGGCCATCGGGTCCGAGGATGGGGACACCGAGCCGCATCGTCGCGTGGTGGCGCTCGGTGGTGACCGCGTCGCCGCTCGCCGACAGGTGAAGCTCGGCGGCGAGCTGAAGCTGGTCGGAGAGTTGCCGCGAAGTGATCCGCCGCGCCATGATGACCAGCCCGCGCGGGGTACCGGTGCCGTCGCTCCGCCGCACCTCGGCCACCGCAACCGCCGCCACGTCGGACCCGAGGCGGAGGTAGAAGCTGGCCGAGTGACGCGAGCGAAGGACTCGCGCGAAGTTCACCCGCGCGATTGCGGCGGTGAAGCGTGCGCGCATCGCCGGGTCGTCGTGCCGGTCCGCGTCGATCCAGCGCGCGATAACGACGCGGCCGTCGCGCCCCAGATAGGCCATGCCGCTGACGTCGAGGTTCGCCATCGCCAGCTGCGAGAAGCTCTCGCGCTCGAACGCCGCCGTCGGGTGGGCGAGATAATCATAGCTCGCGTTCCAGTCGCCATAATCGCGCACCGCGCTCGCGACCTTGCTGGCACCGTCGGCAAGCGCGGCGCGGGTCCGCTCGACATGCGCGTCGACCGACTTCGCCTCCAGCCGGTTGAAATTGGGCGTGATGACGGATGCCAGCAGCAAGGTAATCGCGCACGCGCCCGCCAGCCCGACCGCGGTCAGGATCAGCAGGAGCCGCGCGCCCAGCGAATGGGGATGGCGCAGCAGGCGCGACCCCGCCCGCACGCGCCGGACCGCAGCCGCCATCAGCCGTGCGTCCCGTTGCTCGCCTCGGGAAGGTCCATCCCGCGCAGCGCCATCGCGCGCGCATCGATGGCGGGCACGGGGCGGGAAAAGTGGTAGCCCTGCAAGTGCGTCGCCCCGGCAACGCGGAGCAAGGCGACCTGCGCCTCCGTTTCCACGCCTTCCGCGATCACGCCGAGGCCGAGCGAGCGCCCGAGATGGATGATCGAATGGACGATCGCCGCCGATTCGCGCTCGCGCGCCATGCCGTCGATGAAGCTCCGGTCGATCTTGAGCGCGTCGAGCGCGAACTTGCGGATATTGTAGAGCGACGAATAGCCGGTGCCGAAATCGTCGAGCGCGATGCGGAACCCCATCTGGCGGAGGCGATACAGCGTGTCGGCGGCGCGCTCGGCATCGTCGAAGATCGCGGTCTCGGTGATCTCGATCTGCAGCCGCGCTGGCTCCACCCCGGCGCGCTGCACCGTTTCCATGATGTGACCGACGAAATTATGCCGCCGGAACTGGCGCGGCGAGAAGTTCACCGACACATATTGCCCCGGCCAGCGCGCCAGCTCCTCGAGCGCCTGATTGAGCACCCAATCGCCGAGCTCGTGGATGAGGTTCGACTCCTCCGCGATCGGGATGAAGGTGGCCGGGCTCATCGGCCCGTATTCCTCGGTATGCCAGCGCAGCAGCGCCTCAAACCCGACGATGTCGAGCGCGTCGCGCGCGACGATCGGCTGATAGGCGAGCGCCAGCTCGTCGCGCTCGACCGCCTGCGCGAGGCCGTTCTCCACCCGGCGGCGGAAGCGGACGCTCTGATCCATGCCCTCGTCGTACAGCCGTACTACGCCGCGCCCCGCACGCTTGGCGGCGTTGAGCGCGAGGTCGGCACGGCGCATCAGGTCGACGACATCGCGCTGGCTATTCTCGCCGCACACGACCAGCCCCACCGACGCGCCCGCCTGCACCGAATTGCCGAAAATACGCCGCGATCCCGAACAGGCATGGACGATCCGCTCGCACGCCATCGCCGCCGCCTCCTCGCCCGGCGTGTCGAACAAGAGGCCGAACTCGTCGCCGCCGAGCCGCGCGACCAGCCCGCCTTCGGGCCGGTGCGCGTGGAGGACGGCGCACAATTCGCGGATCAGCTCGTCGCCCGCGAGATGGCCGAGCGTGTCATTGACGAGCTTGAACCGGTCGAGGTCGATCATTGCGGTGGCGAAGCTGCCCGGCCGCCGCGCACGGTCGGCGAGCGCGCGCTGGAAGGCGAGCCGGTTGGGCGCGTCGGTCAGCGAGTCATGGGTGGCGATATGCACCGCGCGGCTTTCGTTGGCGGCGAGTTCGAGCCCCTGCTCCTCCAGCTGCACGACCTGCCGCTTCAGCGTCTCGCGCGCGTCGGCGAGCTCGCGGTCGACCTGCCAGCGGCGCCCGAGCGCG
>CAXTTU010000121.1:0-9120 GCA_964247225.1 uncultured Sphingomonas sp.
CCCAGCGCGCTGGAGCGATTCGTTGGTCAGCACGGTGACCGGCGACGGCGTTTCGGTGTCCGTGCGGCGGAACAGGGTGCCAGTCACCACCACGTCGCCGCCCGCCGCCTCGTCCTGCGGTGGGCTGACCGCGGTTCCCGCCGCGCGCTGATCCTGGATCGCGGCCGTGCCGGGCGTTTGTGGCCCGTTCGGGTTCGCGCCCGGTGCCTTGTCCTGACCGACGTCCTGCGCGACGGCGGGCGTCGCGAGCGCGACGAGCAGCGCCACCGAAGAAATGCCGAACAGCGCTCGCGGGCGGAAGGCGTGGAACACCGGCATGATCCTTGTTATTGCACGGCCGCAATGGCCGATACTGGGCGGGTGAGCGCATTTATCCAGTGGAATGCCCGGGCCGCAAAGACCCGCCGCGTCGCCGCTGCCCTTTCCATTGCGGTGTAACGCAAGTGCAACACAAACTGACAGGAACGTCATCGTGAATGTCGCGCGGGCCCGTACACGCGTTCCTGGAATTGCGTTAAACGTGGATGCGGCGCGCGATATGGAGGGCGAACCGATGCTTCGTTTAATGATCGCGGCGCTGTTGATGATCTGTTCGCTCGCGGGGCCGGCCTTGGCGGCGGATGGCGACCGGCACGCCTTTGCCATCAAGCGGTTCAGGCTCGAGAGCGGCACGGTGCTGCCCGAAGCCCGGGTGATGTACGCGACCTACGGGACGCTGAATGCTGCGCGGGACAACGCGATCCTGCTGCCGTCGCATTACATGGCCGACTCGCACGGCTACCAATGGCTGATCGGGCCGGGCAAGGCGCTCGATCCCGGCAAGTACTTCCTTGTCGCGACCGAGCTGTTCGGCAACGGCAAGTCCTCTTCGCCGAGCAACACGCCCGCCCCGTTCGACGGCCCCCGGTTCCCGGTGACCAGCATCCGGGAAAATGTCGACGCGGTGCACCGCCTGCTGGGGGAACAGCTGGGCGTGCACCACCTGCGCGCGGTGATCGGCTTCTCGATGGGTGGAGAGCAGGCGTTCCAGTGGGCGGTGACGTACCCGACCTTCATGGACCGGATTGTCGTTACCTCGGCGACGGCGAAGACGTGGCCGCACGGCATCGTGCGTCTCGAAAGCCAGATCATCGCCATCGAGAACGACCCGGCCTTTGCCGGCGGCGACTATAAGGAGCCACCCCGGAAAGGCCTGCAGACGTTCGGCGCGATTTGGGCGGGCTGGCTGTTCTCGCAAGGCTGGTGGCGCGAGGAGCTATGGCGCGCCGGCTCGCCCCCCGGCTCGACCTTCCGCACGGTGTTCGACGGATTGTACAAGGACTTCATCCCCGGCGCGGACGCCAACGACCTGATCCTGCAGATGCGGACGTGGGAAGCGCACGACGTCGGCAGCAGTCCCGGCTTCGGCGGAGACGTCAAGCGCGCGCTGGCGTCGATCAAGGTCCCGGTACTCTACATGCCGTCGGAGACCGACCTGTATTTCCCGGTCGACGATGCGCGATACGAAGCGCGATTCATCCCGCACGTGACGTTGCTGCCGATCCCCTCGCTCTGGGGGCATACAGCGGGCGCGGCGAGCAACCCGGCGGATGCCAGGTTCCTGAACGACCATATCGGCGCGTTCATGCTGGCCGCCGCGCGCTGACCAGAACCGGCTTGTCTCGGCTGCTCTTCCCGCGTCAGACCGGGGCGGGTCCGGCGGCACCGGGCGGCGACAAACGGGGGATATGATGATCCGCATATTGATCGGCGCGGCCGCGCTGCTATCCGCCGCCGGCACAGCCCAAGCGCAAAAGGCAGACGCCCGCTATGACGAGCGACCCGCAAAGCTGACTTCGCCGAGCGAGGGGGCGGACTATGAGCGCCGCGCGGTCGAGATCCCGATGCGCGATGGCGTGAAGCTGCACACTGTCATTCTGGTGCCCCGGGGGGCGAAGGACGCGGCCATCCTGCTTACCCGCACGCCCTATGACGCCGACAAGCTGACGGACAACCAGCACAGCGGCATTCTAGTTGCCGCGCTCGACGGCTATGACAACGCCGCCGACGTGATCGTCGCGGGCGGCTATATTCGCGTGATCCAGGACGTGCGCGGGCAGCACGGCTCGGGCGGTATCTACATGATGAACCCGCCGCTCGCGGGCACGAGGCTCAACCCGACCGGGACCGACGACGCGACCGACAGCTACGACACGATCGACTGGCTGGTGAAGCACCTGCCCGAATCGAACGGCAAGGTCGGCGTGCTCGGCATCTCCTATGACGGTTTCCTGTCGCTGATGCCGCTGATCCATCCGCATCCGGCGTTGAAGGTCGCGGTGCCGATGAACCCGATGGTCGATGGCTGGCGCGGTGACGACTGGTTCCACAACGGCGCGTTCCGCCAGAACAGCATGGAGTATATCTGGGAGCAGGAGGCGACGCGCGACGGTTCGAGCCATTGGACAACCGGGTTCGAGGACGAATACGAGCTTTACCTGCGCGCCGGATCGGCGGGTGAGGTCGCGAGGGCGCACGGGCTCGATCAGATGGGCTTCTGGCGCAAGATCACCCAGCACCCCGGCTATGACGGCTTCTGGTCGGAACAGGCGATGGACCGCGTGCTCGCGGCCCAGCCGCTCAAGGTTCCGGTGATGCTGGTCCACTCCCTCTGGGATCAGGAGGACATCTACGGCGCGACGGCCGTCTATCGGGCGTTGAAGCCGAAGGACGTCAACAACGACACCGTCTTCCTGTCGCTCGGTCCCTGGTATCATGGACAGGAAATCGAGGAGGGCAGCCATATCGGCGCGGTGAAGTTCGACTCCGACACCGCGAAATGGTGGCGGATGCACGTCCTCGCGCCGTTCCTGGCGCATTACCTCAAGGGGACGCCAATGGACGTGGCGCCGGTGACCGCGTTCCGATCGGGCGTGAACGAGTGGCAGCGGCTCGCGTCCTGGCCCGCGGCCCCGGCGACGGCGAAGCTGTTTCTCAAGCCCGGCATGGCGCTCGGCTTCGACGCCGTGACGACCGGTGCCGAGACCGCGGACTACCTCTCCGACCCGCGCCATCCGGTGCCCTATGTCCAGCGGCCCACCCGACCGCTGACCTATACCGACGATCATTGGACCGGCTGGCTCGCCACCGATCAACGCGAGGCGGCAAGTCGACCCGATGTGTTGACCTTCACCGGCGACGTGCTGACCCGGGCGGTGACGGTCGCGGGTCAGCCGGTGGTCCACCTCACCGCCTCCACCAGCGGCACCGACAGCGACTGGGTGGTCAAGCTGATCGACGTCTATCCCGACCAGGTGCCGATCGACCGCGCGATGGGCGGGTATCAGTTCGCGGTGGCAATGGACATCTTTCGCGGACGCTATCGCGAGAGCCTGGCCGAGGCCAGGCCGCTGCGCCCGGGCGTATCGCTCGCCTTCCAATGGGCGTTGCCGCAGACCAGCCACACCTTTCTGCCCGGGCACCGCATCATGGTGCAAGTCCAGTCCAGCTGGTTTCCGCTCTACGACCGCAACCCGCAGACCTTTGTTCCCAACATCTTCTTCGCCAAGCCCGCGGACTATGCGGTTGCGGAGCAGAAGGTGACGGTGTCCGGTCCCGACGAGAGCTATATCAGCCTGCCGATCGTGGCATCCTGATGAGATATTCGATCCGAGGGTCATTTGTCCGACTGGTTGTCATTCGGTTGCAAGGGATTTTGAGACAGCGTGAACATCTGAGATGGGCAACCGTCAGCACGGGACGAGCTTGAGTTCAGGTCCTGGCAGGAGCAAGCCAGTGCAAGGTACACGGCATGGAAGTGCGGACGCTTACCTGCCGACGGGGAGCCAGTCGGGCAGCACGGGAGGTAGACATGAAGCGGCTGATCGTTTGCTGCGACGGGACATGGAACGACTCGGACCTCGGCACAGGTTTCACCAACGTCGCCCGGATTGGCTGGGCGGTGGCACCCATCGACGGGCGGAACGGGGCCAATATTCCGCAGATCTGCTTCTACCAGTCGGGCGTGGGGACGGGAGTCGACCTTATCGACAAGCTCGTCGGCGGCGGCATCGGCGCGGGGCTCGCCCGCAACGTGCGGGACGCTTATTCCTTCATCGCGTCCAACTATTGTGACGGGGACGAGCTCTTCCTGTTCGGCTTCTCGCGCGGTGCCTATACCGCCCGCAGCATCGCCGGGCTGATCGGGTGGGCCGGCCTGCTCCATAAGGCCGACATGGACCGCTTCGCCGTGTTGTGGGAAAGCTTCAAGCTGCGCGACAAGCCCGGCTTCACCGACGCGCGCGCGGATTTTAACCGGCATGAGGAAGTGCCGGTGCAATGCGTCGGGGTTTGGGACACGGTCGGCGCGCTCGGCATTCCCGGCCACCTGCCGACACCATTCAAGAAGCTTTATCAGTTCCTCGATACGAGTTTGGGCCCTCGCATTCGGCATGCCTTCCATGCGGTTGCGCTGGACGAGCACCGCTCGGACTTCGCGCCGACCTTGTGGACGCAGCTGCCCGAGCAGGCGAACGCGCAGGTGCTGGAGCAATGCTGGTTCGCGGGCGCTCATGCCAATGTCGGCGGCGGCTATGAGGCGCACGGCTTGTCCGATGTGACGCTCGCCTGGATGGCGGCGAAGGTCATGCCGCTGCTGGCGCTTGACCTCGACCAGCTCACCGCCAAGCAGGACCGGCGCGAGCCCTGGGCCGAGGACGCCATCGTCGATTCGGCGCACGGTGTGTGGAAGCTGCTCGGCACAATGGATCGCAAGCCGTTCGCGCCGAACCCGCTGGGGGCCACCAACGAGGCGATCCACGCGAGCGTGGTGGAGCGGCTGGCAGCGCTGCCCGATTACCGGCCGAGGTCACTGGACCATGTCGACGCGGTCGCGAAAGCCGCGCCGTTGGCCGGGGTCGAGCAGCAGCTACGCTGGATCAAGACCGCGGCACCGGCGACCGCGATCACGCCGAAGATCTTCGATCTCGCTCTGCGGCACTGAGCGACGGGCGTTGAACGACGCATCTCCCCTCGCCGCCCGGCCAGACCTTCTCGCCCCCCATGCGCTCGCCCGACGTCGCGAGGCGCTGTGGGTCGGCCAGCCCAACGGGCGTGTGAGCAGAGAGCCACACCAGTTCCGCCCCGCCCTTTGCGAAAAACGGCCACAGGCACACCTGCGACGCGCGCGCCCTCGTGCTGGGCGAGGAGACGGACGACGTCGGTCTGCGTTCCCGTGCCAAGATCGAAGCGCGCCTTTGTCTCCGCGACCTGACCTTGCCGCAGCGTGCTGCGGTGCCGTGCTATTCATGGCGCAGCGCCCAGGCGGGGGTAGCACGGCTGGCGCGCAGCGACTGGGCGAGCACCGTCGCCAGCGCGATGGCCAGCGCCAAGAGGCTGGCAGCGATGAAGAACAGCGGCGACAACGCGATGCGGTCGTCGAACCCCGCCAGCCATGTCCGCATCGCCACCCAGGCGAGCGGCCAGGCGAACAGGTTAGCGAGGAGCACCGGGCGCAGGAACTGGCCGACGAGCAGCCTCACCACGTCGGCGGACGAGGCCCCCAGCGTCTTGCGGATGCCGATCTCCTTGATCCGCCGCGCGGTGTTGAACGAGGCGAGGCCCCACAACCCGACGCAGCCGATCAGCACCGCCAGCGCCGCGCCGATCCCGAACAGCCGCGCGGCGCGGTCGTCGTCCTGATAGAACTTCTCCAGGTCCTTGATGCCGGTGTCGGCGACGAACGGCACCTGCGGCGCCATGTGCTGCCATGTCCTCTGCGCCGCCGCAACCACCGGACGGGGGTCGCCGGCAAAGCGTAGGGTAGCCATCGGGTATTTCACGATGTCGCCGAAATAGACATAATAGGTCGGATCGTCGGGCAGGCGCGGCGAGTAGAAGCGCAACTGGTCGATGACGCCGATGATCGTCCGCTGCGACCCGCCGCCGACGGTCTTGCCGACCGCGTCCTGCGGCGACGCGAAGCCCAGTTTCGTGACGGCCAGCCGGTTGATGACGATGGCGCGCGGATCGTGTTGCTTGTGATCGGTGGAGTCGTCGGTGCGGTGCGCGTCGTCGAACAGGCGGCCCGCGATCAGCCGTGCGCCATAGGTGGCGAAGAAATCCCGCCCGACATCGACCTGACGCAGCGACGGTCCGGGCTTGGGCCGCCCCGGCACGTCGAGATTGTCAAAATTGTTGGTGCCGGAATAGCCGACCGCGGTGTTGGCGGTCGTGACCGCCTCGACGTTACGCAGCCGGCGAAAGCCCGCGAGCACCGCCAGCCGGCGCGCCTTGTCGAGACTGTCATCGCCCAGTCCCTGCACGACCAGCAATCCCTCGCGCCTGAAGCCAAGATCGGTGGAGCGCAGGTGTCGGGTCTGCACGACGAGGACGGTCGTGCCGATGATGAAGGCGACCGCGAGCGTGAACTGAAACACGACAAGCGCCTCGCGCACCCGCGTGCCCGATCGCCCGCCGCCGGGCGCGCGCGCCGACGACAGTACCTGGCTCGCCGGCCAGCGCGACAGCAACAGCGCCGGATAGAAGCCGGCAAGGGTGCCGACCACGGCTGACAACAGCGCCAGCGCGGGCAGGACCAGCGCGTAGGGGATGCTCAGCGTCGTCCCACCGGCGGCGTTGACCAGCGGCAGCCCCAGCTCCGCGAGCGCCAGCCCGATCACGGCGGCGATCGCGACGGTCAGCACCGCCTCGCCCAGGAAATGGCGGACCAGGGTCGGCTGGTCGGCGCCGAGCACATTGCGCATCGCCACCTCGCGCGCGCGCAGCCCAGCGCGGGCGGTGGCGAGGTTGATGTAGTTCACGATGGCGATGAGCAGGGTCAGCACGCCCACGATCCCCAGCGTGATGATCGTGAGCTGCTTGGCGGCGCTTGCCTTGCCTTGTGGCTCGAGATGGGCATCGGCGAGCGGCAGCAGCGGCAGGGAGATCGTGTCGGCGACGTGCGGCCCCATGTCGCGGCTGCCGTGGCGCGTGACAAAGGCAGGCATCTTTTGTGCAAAGGCGCGCGCAGCGGCGGGCGTGTCGAAGCGCAGGTAGGTGTACAGCGACGACGATCCCCAATGGTACCACCAGTTGCTGTCGTCGCGCCCCTGACGCGCCAGGATCGAGATCTTGAGGTCCGTGTTGCGCGGCAAGTCCTCGAATACCCCGGTCACTCGGTAGATTGCGGGCTTCTCGAACGCGATCGTCATCGTCCGACCGATCGGATCACGACCGGGAAACCAGCGCTGGGTGGCCGAGCGGCTGATAACGACGCTGTTCGGATTAGCGAGCGCGGTCGCCTTGTCACCACTGACCATGGGCAGATCGAACACCTTGAAGAAATCGGCGTCGACACGGGCGATGTCGTCCAATGTGGCGGTGCCGTCGTGCAGGACGGCGGCGCCGTCCTCACCGCCGTTGATGCGGGTGCCGACGAGCGTTGGGAAATCCTGCTTCATCTCCTCGAGCAGACCGCCCATGGTGTTCTGGTACGTCCCGGTGAAGTTGCTGTCGATGCCCTGCCAATGGCTCTCGACCAGGTAGATGCCGTCGTGGCGCGGGAGCCAGCGCTCGAAGCTCGTCTCGAAGCGGACGTAGAGCGCGAGCACCAGGAACACCGCGATGCCGACCGCGAGGCCGCCGATGTTGAGCGCGGCGTACAGGCGATGACGGGTCAGCGAGCGCCAGAAGCTGACGAAAGCGAAACGGTTCATGTCGCGACCTCCCTTCAAATCTGCCGCTCGACCGAGGCGACGACGCGCCCGTCGAGCATGTCGATGCGGCGACCGACCCGGTCGGCATGGGCGGGCGAGTGGGTGACCATGATGATCGTCGCGCCGGCCTGGTTGAGCGCTTCCAATATGCCCATCACCTGCGCGCCGTTCTCCGTGTCGAGATTGCCGGTCGGCTCGTCGGCGAGGATCAGCTTGGGGTCGCCGACGATCGCGCGGGCGATGGCGGCGCGCTGCTGCTGGCCGCCCGACAGCTGGTGCGGGAAGTGGCGGGCTCTGTGCGAGATGCCGACCCGGTCCATCGCCGCCTCGATCCGGCCCTTGCGGTCGCTCGACCCGTCTTTCCGATAGGCGAGGCCGAGCTCGACATTCTCGGCGACCGTCAGCTCGTCGATGAGGTTGAAGCTCTGGAATACGAAGCCGAGGGTGCGCGCGCGGAACCGCGCCAGCTGCGCTTCGTCCTCCACCGCGAGGTCGCGGCCATCGAACAGATACCTGCCCGCGCTCGGCCGGTCGACGGTACCCAGCGTGTTGAGCAGCGTCGACTTGCCGCAGCCCGACGGCCCCATGATCGCGACGAACTCGCCCGCGGCGACGTGGAGGTTGATGTCGGCGAGCGCGGTGGTCTCAACCGCGTCGGAGACGTAGCGGCGCTGGATGCCTTCAAGGGTGATCATCGGTCTTCCCCTCACTTGATGTTGATGCTGGCGGCCTTGCGGAAGGCGGCGGTGTCGGACGTGACGATGCGCTCGCCGGGCGCGAGGCCGGACAGGATCTCGACCTGCTCGGCGTTGCGGCGGCCGACGCGGATCGCGCGGCGGGTCGCGTGGGTGCCGCCAGCGTCGAGCACCCAGGCTGTCGAGCCGCCATCGCTTTCCAGCCAGCCGCCGAGCGGCGCGACCACCGCCGCGCGCGCGGCACCGAGCGTGATCCGACCGTCGAGGATCTGGCCGCGGCTGAGCCCCGCCGCCGGCCTGCCGACAAAGCCAAGCTCGACGCGGAAATGCCCGTCGGTGACCGCGGGCAGCACCTTGGCGACGTAAAGGCGGAGGTCGCCCTCCGCGCTCGCCGGCTGGCCGACGCGGACCCGTCCGAGGAAGAACTGGTCGATGTCGGCGACCAGCTTCCACGACCCCTCGCTGTCGACCTGCCCCGCCGGGTCCCCGGGCTTGAGCGCCTGGCCGGGCTGGAGGGTGAAGTTGCTGAGCCGTCCGGTCATCGGCGCGCGCAGCGTCAGCGCGTCGAGCCCGGCGCGCACGGCGGCGAGATTGCTCGACAGCCGTGTCCGCGTGTCGGCGAGGCGCCCGGCCTGGAGCGCGGCGATGCGCGTCTCCGCTCCTTCGGCGGCATGGAGCTGCGCCGAGCGCTTGCGCTGATACGCCTCCTCTTCCTGATAGCTGCGCAGGCC
>CAXTTU010000122.1:0-9079 GCA_964247225.1 uncultured Sphingomonas sp.
GACCGGCGGCGTGGCGCACGATTTCAACAACCTGCTGACCATCATCCGCTCGTCGGTGGATTTCCTGCGTCGTCCGGATCTCGCCGAGGATCGGCGCCGACGCTACATGGACGCGGTTTCCGACACCGTGGATCGCGCGGCCAAGCTCACCGGTCAGCTCCTCGCCTTCGCCCGGCGGCAGGCGCTCACGCCGCAGGTGTTCGACATCTGCGCGCGGCTGCGCAGCATCGCCGACATGCTCGATTCGGTGACCGGCGCGCGGATCCGCGTCACCATCGATCTCCCGGAGACGCCCCGCTACGTGCGCGCCGACGAGAGCCAGTTCGAGACGGCCCTGATCAACATGGCGGTCAACGCCCGGGACGCCATGGACGGGGAAGGCGGCCTGACCCTGCGCCTCGATGGCGACCGGTACGCGCCGTTTCTGGCCGAACGGGCTGATCCCGCCGACATGATAGCCCGACAGGCGCTCGGCATCGTCCGCGCGCATCATCCGTGCGTCCTTGCCCGCGAACGCCGCGGCCAGGCACCGCATCGACAGTTCGCGATCGGAGGGGACAAGCGCGCAAACCGGCTGCTCGTCCACGGTGGCCATCAGGGTCTTGAGAAGCAGGGCGGGAGCCACGCCGAGCGCCTCGGCCGCCTGCTTCCCGATCTGCGCTGCGGCCGGATCGTAACGGTAGCTGTGCACGCTGAGGACGACCCCTTCGCGTGCAAGGACCAAAGTCGCCCGGGCGGATTTCGCCATCGGTCTGGCCCCCCTCACGGCGCGGTTGGTCGCGGATACGGGTGATCTATTTACCACAGCCCGACCCGAAAACAACGTCCGGTCGTTTTGATGTTGCAGCGCACGGCGTCCTGCGTCTCAATCACCATCAGAACGACGTCGGTTGATTCCCGTGCCGGGGAATGCGGCCGACCGAGTTCGCGTCGCGAGGTGAAGAACACCCGCGCGTCCAGTTTCGAAAAGGGGCCCACCATGTCGAAGCCGACCATTTCCGTTGCGGCGCTGGCCGTCGCGCTTGCGGGCGCAGGGACCGCTCATGCCGCGGCCGCGCAAGCTGGCCAGATCGCCACCAACCCGCCGACCCAGACCGATCCCGCCGATGCGCCCGCTGCGGCGACGCCGACGACGCAGGATCATAGCAGCGACGTGGTCGTGATCGGCACGCGGCGGACCGACCGCACGCTGACCAACTCCGCCTCGCCCGTCGACGTGATCAGCTCGGCGGAACTTCAGGCGCAGCCCACCGCCAACGTCCTCGACACGGTCAAGAACATCATCCCGTCCTTTTTCGTCGGGCAGAATACCATTTCCGATGCGTCGAGTTTCGTGCGCTCGCCGTCGCTGCGTGGCCTGCCCGGCGACGAGGTGCTCGTGATGCTGAACGGCAAACGCTACAACCGCTCGGCGCTGGTGCAGGTCTATTCGGGCGGCGACACCGGCTTGTCCTATGGCGCGCAGTCGTCCGACCTGTCGGCGATCCCCGCCATCGCGATCAGCAACCTGCAGGTGCTGCGCGACGGCGCCACCGCGCAATATGGCTCGGACGCGATTGCGGGCGTGCTCAATTTCGGGCTTCGCAAGGACGCCGGGCTGGAGCTGCAGGGCCGATATGGCAAATACTATGCCGGCGACGGCGACAGCCGCCAGATCGCGGGCGATGTGGGCGCCACGTTCGGCAGCGGTGGGTTCCTCAACGTCGCCGGAGAATATGATGACGATCTCGGCACCAGCCGCGGCCGGACCCGTCCCACCGCGCTGACTTTCGCGACGCTCAATCCCGGCCTCGCCAACCGGATCCCCAACTATCCGGGGCCAGCGCAGATCTGGGGTTCGTCGCCGACGCATGGCTACAAGCTGGTGCTGAACGCCGGCTATGACGTGACCGACAACAGCCAGCTCTACCTGTTCTTCAATGTCGCGCGCACCAGCACCAACGAGAGCTTCAACTACCGGTCGCCGATCACCGTCACCGGGCTTCAGGCGAGCAACGGCACCGGCACGATCACCGCCACCAACGGCCGCAACGGGTCGTACAACCCGGTGTATCTGGACCAATGCCCCGCGGGCAATGCGACCTGCCCGGCGGGCGGGTTCATCCAGGACGCCAATATTTTCAGCGCCGCCAGCATCTATCCAGCCGGGTTCACGCCACGCTTCGTCGGCGTGACCCAGGAAGCGTACGGCACGCTTGGCTATAAGGGCCACCTCGCCAATGGCTTCACCTGGGATCTGTCCGGCTCGCTCAGCCGCAACCAGCTGGGTCTGTCGATGTACAACTCGATCAGCCCGTCCTACGGCCCGCAGACGCAGACCAGCTTTCGCTTCGGCAACATCATCCAGAAGGAAGGCGACGCGAACCTCGACCTGACCTATCCGCTCCATGTCGGGCTCGCCAGCCCGATCACCCTGTCGGGCGGGGCCGAGTATCGCAAGGAAACCTATCAGGCGACCGCGGGCGATCCGCAATCCTATGGCGCGGGCCCCTATGCCAGCCAACCGCTGTACCAGCTCGTCACGCCCGGCGTGTACACGCGGGTGCTCAACGCGGCCGGCAACCCCGTCACCGCCAGCCAGTCGCCCGCCGCGAGCGGCTATGGCGGCACCAGCCCCGCCGCGGCCGGGTCGTGGAGCCAGGATAGCTATGCCTTTTACGTCGGCGCGGAGACCGACATCACCAGCACGCTGACCGTCGGTCTGGCGGGCCGGCACGAGCATTACAGCAATTTCGGCGGTGCCAGCGTCGGCAAGGCCAACGCGATCTGGAAGGTTAGGCCGTGGGTGTCCGTCCGCGGCACGGTGGGCACCGGTTTCCACGCCCCCTCGCCGGGCCAGTCGCACGACGCGATCCTGACCACCAACTTCGTCGGCGGTAACCAGGTCCAGACCGGGACCTACCCGGTCGATAACCCGATCTCGGTATTCTACGGTGCCAAGGCGCTGACCCCGGAAAAGGCGACCAACTGGGGGGCGGGCGTGGTGCTGACGCCGGCACCGCGCGCGACGCTGACCGTCGATTACTACAACATCAAGGTGAGGAACCGCATCTTCATCTCGCAGCCGTTCACGGTGACCGCGGCCGCGGTGGCGGCCAACGCCAACCTCGCCTCGGTCGGGGCAGGCGGCAATGTCAGCTATTTCACCAACGGGCTCGACACGCTGACCCGCGGCGTCGATGTGGTCGGCTCATACCGGATGCCGCTCGCGGGCGGTTCGCTGAACCTGACGGTCGCGTACAATTACAACAAGAGCACCGTTTCGCGCTCCGACGCGAACGTGATCAGCAACGCGCAGATCATCGACGTCGAGCATCTCGCGCCCAACCATCGCGGCAACGTCGCCGGGTCGTTCAGCCTCGGCGCCTTTACCCTCAACGCGCGCGAGAACTACTACGGATCGTGGATCGACGCGGTCGATTACCCAACCGTCGAGGACGCCACCGGCAAGGTTCTGGCCGCGCAGAAGTTCGGATCGAAGTTCACGTCCGATCTCGACATCAGCTATACCTTCATGGAGCATTATACCTTGACGCTGGGGGCCACCAACCTGTTCGACACCCGGCCCGACAAGATTGCCGCCAGCCCGTACAATCCCATCTACGCGCTTACCGGCAGCACCAGCGACGGTCAGGTCTACCCGCGCAGCGGCGGACCGTTCGGGTTCAACGGCGGCTTCTATTACGCGCGGCTGCGGATCAAGTATTAAGGCGGCCGACGGCGGGGAGGCCACGACCTCCCCGCCCATGCCGGATGGGGTCGCGATGGCGCAGCTGACGCACCGGATTGCGGAGATGGACGACCTCGACGCGATCCGCGCGTTGATGCGTCGCGCGATCGAACAGCTGCAATCGGGCTTTCTCCGCCCCGACCAGGTTCGCGCGAGCCACCGCGTGATGGGGCTGGACACGCAGCTTGTCCGCGACCGCACCTATTTCGTGGTGGTCGACGGAAACGCGCTCGTCGGCTGTGGTGGGTGGAGCTATCGCGCCACGCTGTATGGCGGCGATGCCAGCATCGTCGCGCGTGAGCCGGCCACGCTTGACCCCGCCACCGATGCCGCCCGCATCCGCGCGATGTACACCGACCCCGATCATGCACGCCGCGGGATTGGCCGGCGAGTGCTCGGCCTGTGCGAGGCCGCCGCCCGCGCTCACGGCTTTGCCCATGCGGAGATGATGGCGACGCTGGCGGGCGAGCCGCTTTACCGCGCGTGTGGCTACCGGCCGATCGAGCCGGTCCTGTCCGACCCGACGGACGGCGTCCGCATTCCACTGATCCGGATGACGAAAGCGCTGACCGGCGATCCGGGGCCGTAAGCCGTGGGCGTTGGTGACAAGCGGAAACGGTAGGGACCGCAATCCTGCCACCGGGGATGAGACAGCCGTTTCAGTTCCGCGCCGGAGCCTTTGGCGCGCCGGGCAGCGTGGCGAGCCAGTTGATCACAACCGTCTCCAGCGCGATCCGCATGTCGGAGTAACTATGGTCGGTGGCCAGATGCACCTGCCGCGGTGATCCGCCCGATGCCGTCACCGCCGCGGCGAAGCCGTCGTCCACCGCGCGCAGGCCATCGTCCGAGCTGACCACCAGGACGGGTTTCCTCGCCGCTCCCGCGGCATAGGTGTTGAGCGTGAAGCGCTTGGGATCGGCCTTCACCTCATCGTACAGCGCGTCCGGAGACGTTCCGGCCAGGGTATGCATCGTATCCGCGCCATATTCGTCGCCCAGCGCTCGGATCATCTCGGCCCGAGGACCGGCGAACAGGTTCATGCCCGCGGCCGAGATCAGGCCCGCGCCGATGATCCCGCCGTCGTGTCCGGCCTCGTAAGCGGTCGCCATACCGCCCATGCTGTGGCCGATGACGACGAGGTGGCTGGCGTCGGCGCCCGCCGCCTGCCCGGCCGGACTCCGCAGCCAGGCCAGCGCGGCGTCGGCGTCCTCGAGGACGTGATGAAAACTGAAACTGCCCGGCGTCCCCCACGAGCCGCGATAATGAAGGGTCAGCACATTCCATCCCGCGCGACGCATCGCCTGCGCAAGATCCAGGTTCTGCTCGTTGCCGGGAAATCCGTGCAGCAGGAGCACGGTCGGGTGCGGCGCCGCGCCGGCGGCGACATAGAGCACCGCGTTGAGCGCGGTTCCGCCGCTTGGGATGGGCACCGCCTTCAACGCCGCCGGGTGAGCGCGATCCGCCGGCCCGTCCTGGATGACGGTGGCAGGCGCAGCGCTCTGCAGGGCGGCGGCGAGGAGCAAGGTGATCATGCGCTTACGTCCAAAGAAGGGTCGCCATGCCGATGCAGCCTTCGGCTTCACGGGCGGTCTATGACTCTGATCAAGCGATGTTGGACGAGTCAGCCGGGACGGGGAGCGAGCGCGCAAGGTCGGCGAAGGCCTCTGCGACGTTCTCGACACCCTTGGTGCTAAGGCACGGAACAAAGTTCCAGGCGATCTCGCGCTTGAAGGGGTGAATAGGGGCAAGTCCGACGCTCTCCGGCCAGTCGAAAGGGTCTCGAAAAAGTTTATATCCTTGAGCGCTGATCACTTGAACCAGCAGTCTACCGATACCAACGGTGGTCACCTGCGAATTATAGACATCCGGACTCACGAACGGTACCTCTAAGCCAGATAGGCTAGCCCCATGGTGCCGCAGTCGTAAGCTCCAGTCCTCAGAAATCATCCGTCCAATCATAACGTACCAATTCGTCGGTACGGCACGGGTCTCGTAAATCAGAGTCCGCTCAGTTGAGCTAATACCCGACGTCTCAACATCATCTAAGTCACACATCACTGCCAATAATGCGCAAAAAAGGGCGATATCGCTTTGATTCTCCTGAGTCAGGATAGCAGTTTGACCTAGAATTAACGGTGTTAAAACTAAGAAAGCCTTTTGCTCTACCTCATTCATCCAGCCTTGATTACATTTTTTACATACAATCCTTAGCTGGCGAGTTCCAAATGCGCCGTTTCTAACCTTGAGAATTGGCGGCGGCGTGATAAGTGAACCCGCAACGCCATAGGTTCTAGTTAAGAGATTTCGGTGACGATTGCCCTTTCTCGGAACCAATCTCTTTATCCGATCTGGCAGTATGTGCTGTTTGGAAAGATTACCGTGATTGCCGCAGAAGATGCATGTCCCGGAAGGTTTTGAACGGGATGACATGGAATTACCTATCCTGAAGCGGGACTCAGTTACAGCGAAACGGAAACGGACGCCCGGCGCGAGGTGATCCTGAAAGCGGTTCTTGCCACCCTCCCAAGCCGGGGAAGCCTAGCTAGGGGAAGCGCAGCGAGTCTCAATCAAAATAGCGCCTGCGCGGCTCCTCGATCACATGAGCTCTGACGCGGTGCCTAGGCGGCGAGCTTGCCGCCAATCGCCCGGTAGGCCGTCATTCCGAGATGAACTGAAGTCCGAGACGATGCTTCCCCACTCAAAGCAAGGCAGGTCGCTTCAAAGCCACCCGTTCAGCCGGGCGATCCGACCTGCCTCGATCCGGTTGGAGGCACCGAGCTTGGCGGCAGCGTCCGACAGGTAGTTGCGCACCGTCCCCGGCGACAAGGAGAGCCGGATCGCGATCTCCTTGTTGGACAACCCCTGGTCAGCAAGCCGCAGCGTGTCGCGCTCGCGCTGCGTCAGCAGGTCGGCCCCTGCGTCCCAGGCGGCGGCGGCGAGGTCGGGCGGGACCACGACGCCGCCGCGCGCGACCTCGCGTATCGCGGTGGCGAGTTGCTCGACGGGGCTGTCCTTTAGAAGGTAACCGCGCACGCCCGCCGCTCGCGCCCGCGCCAGATAGCCCGGTCGCGCAAAGGTGGTGACGATCACCGTGCGCGTGGCCGCGCCCATCTCCGACAACAGCCGCGCGGCATCAATGCCCGTCATCTCCGGCATCTCGATGTCGGTCAGCAGGATGTCGGGCCCGAGTTTCCGCACGCATGCTACCGCCGCCGCGCCATTGGCGGCGCGGCCGATCACCTGCATGTCGGGCTCCAGGTCGAGCAGGGCGGCGATCGCGCCCAGCACCAGCGTCTGATCCTCGGCGACCACGATACGAATCATGTCGGCACCGTGGCGACCAGCCGCGTGCCGGGCGCGGCCGCCTCGATGCTGAGCGTGCCACCCGCCGCCGTCAGCCGCTGGCGCATGCCCGACAGCCCGAGCCCCTCGCGAAAGCTGCGACCGTGGCCGTCATCGGCAACGACCAGGCGCGCGGACCGGTCGTCCAGTGCCAGTTCGATGGCGCAGGCGCTCGCTTCCGCGTGGCGGATCACGTTGGTCACGGCCTCGCGCAACGTCATCGCCAGCACGCCGCCCGCACCAGCGGGAATGACGGCCTCGCTCCCGGCGACGCTGGCGTCGAGGCCCGCCGCGACCAGCGCCTCGCGCGAGGCGGCGACCTCGTGCGCGAGCGTGCTGCCGGTCGGGCCTGTAAGCGCGGCGCGCACCTCGACCAGGCCCGCGCGCGCGACCTCGGCCACGGCCCGCATCTCGGCCTCCGCCCGCGCCGGATCGCGTGCCGCCAGCTTTGCCGCGAGATCGGCCTTGAGCGCGGCAAGCGTCAGCGTGCGGCCGACCACATCGTGAAGGTCGCGGGTGATCCGCTCGCGCTCGGCGGTGCCCGCTAGGCGTCGTACCTCCTCCTGGCTGGCAAGCAGCGCCTGCGTGCGCGCGTAGAAGGCGGTGCGCGAGATCGTCGCGCCGCCCGTGACGATCACCAGCATGACGCCCGCCGCCCACCAGAACAACGGCTGATGCCAGGCCAACCCGGTGGCGATCGTCGCCGCGGCGATGGTCGCCACGGCCACCGCCGCCCGGCGTGCGGGCCGGACTCGCCCCGCCTCGGAAGCGGCGTAGATGGGGAACACCGTCCAGCCGCCGCCCACCGGCGCGAGCACGACCCCGACGAGCAGCATGGCCGCCGCGGCCGCGAACAGGCGGGTCCCTTCCATGCGGCGGCTGGCGAAATAGACCGGCAGGAACACCGCCAGTCCCGCCGCCGAGGCGACCAGCTGCCACCCGTCGGGCCCGACCCACAGCCATGGCACGCCATAGAAGACGAGGTAGATCAGCCAGGGCCACGGCCCGTCCCACCAGCGCTCCGCCCGCGTCTGCACGGCGTCGTCGTCGCGCCCGGACGCCAGCGTCGTCAAGCCGAGTTTCGCTGCCATCCGGTCCACGCCCAGACCGCGGCCACCACCGTCATCACCCCCGCGATCGCGGCGTGCATCCCCGCGCTGCCGATGGTCGGCGACCCGACAATGCCGAGCGCGAGCTGACCGAGATGGTAGGAAGGCATCGCCTCACCTACCGCGCGCATCCAGCCGGGCAGCATCGCGGACGGGATCCACAGCCCGCCCAGCACCGCCGAGCCCAGAAACAGCGCGTTCGCCGCCGCCACCGCGCCCTTGCCGCTCATCCGCATGCCAAGGCCAAAGCCGATCAGCGCGAACGGCACCGTTGCGGCGAGGTGCAGCGCGACCAGCATCGCCCATCGGTCCGGCGACAGCGCCGCGCCTGCCACGATCGCCAGGCTGTAGATCAGCGCCAGCGCCGCCGCGGTCGCGGCGACCGCCGCCGCCAGCTTGGCCGCGACATAAGCGCCGGCGGGCAAGGGCGACACGCGCTTGAGCTCGATCAGCCCTTGTTCGCGCTCCATCGCGACGCCGGCCCCAAAGCCGAACAATGCCGGGCCGATCGCGGCGAACACGCCATAGCCGGCCAGCGTGGCCCCCGCCTCCGCCGGCGCGACGTGTCTGGAGATCGCGAGCGTGAACAGGCCGTAGAAAGCGGCCGGGGTCAGTACGGTGGGCACCAGGAACTGCGGCAGCCGCCACGAGCGCTTCAGCTCGGCCGCGCATTCGCGACGCCAGATCCCGGCGGGGAGCGCGGGGGCGATCATGCGGCAATCCTTTCGTCGCGGGTGAGCAGGCCGGCGATGGCGTCCTCCAGCGCGGCATCGTGGATACGCAGGTCGGCGAGCCGTGGGTCGGCGTCGAGCAGCCGCCTCACCGTTGCGGCGGTGTCGGCGGTGGCGAGGCGCAGCTCGGCGCCGTCCGCCGCGACGTCGAGCACGCCGGGCAGGGC
>CAXTTU010000123.1:0-9040 GCA_964247225.1 uncultured Sphingomonas sp.
GGTCGAGCGTGTCCGGGTCGGCGCGCAGCTCCAGCCGCGCGCCGTTAGGGAAGTCCACGGTTCCGGCTTCCGCGTCGAAGGCCACCGTCAACCGATGGCTCCAATGCTTGCACAGCTGCTGGAGATAGCGGCTTGCCGACGCGGTCGGCACTCTCGCGACGGACGCGCTCACCGCAGCCGCTCGATCTTCTGCGCGACCTCGTCGAGCAGCGCGGCGACGTCGTGGAGCGTGTCCTCGGAGAACTCGCCGCGCGAGAGCCGCTCCTGCAAGGCATGGCGCAGGTTCGCCATCGCCCGGCGGATCGGCGCGCCGTCGGTGCGCTTGGTCTGTGCGCCGACCTGCTCCAGCCGCGCGAACAGCTCGGCGACCTGCTCGGCGTTCTGCGCCAAGTGTGCGCGGCCCTCCGCCGTCGCGGCGAAGCGCTTCTTTGCACCCTCGGTCTGCTGCTCCTCGATCAGCCCCATGTCGGCGAGCAGGGTCAGCGTCGGGTACACCACTCCCGCGCTCGGCGCGTAGGCGCCGCCGGTCAGCTCCTCGACGCGGCGGATCAGGTCGTATCCGTGGCGGGGCTCATCCGCGATCAGCTTGAGCAGCACGAGCCGGAGTTCGCCCCCATCGAACATCCGCCCGCGCCCGCCGCGGCCACCGCCGCCGTGCCGACCGCGACCTTCGTGCATCGCCCATTCCGCCGCGAAGCGTTCGCCCCGCTCGCGCATCGCCTCGATCCGCTCCCATCCGCGCGGCCCGCAGCCGCGCCCGTGCATTCCACCGAACATCATGTTAGTCCTTTGCTGAAGCATGATGGCGCTAAGATATATCGCGAAAGCGCGAATGCAAGCCGCTTCAGGTCAGGTTCTTCTGCTTTCTCGGGTTTGCCGACTATATGCCCCACGTGGCCGACCTGGGCGCCGCCCTCGACCCGCCCGCCGCGCCCGAGCCGGTGCTCAGCCCCGATGCGCCGCTGGCCGACCGGCTCCGCCCCGCGACCCTCGCCGAGGTCGTCGGGCAAGAGCACCTCACCGGCCTCGATGGCGCGATCGGCCGGATGGTGGCGGCGGGGCGACTATCGTCGATCATTCTCTGGGGGCCGCCCGGCACCGGCAAGACCACAATCGCGCGGCTGCTCGCCGCCGCGGTGGGCCTGCGCTTCGTCCCCATTAGCGCGGTGTTCTCCGGCGTCGCGGACCTGAAGCGCGTGTTCGCCGAGGCGCGCGACCACGCCCGGACGGGGCGGCGCACGCTGTTGTTCGTGGACGAGATCCATCGCTTCAACCGCGCGCAGCAGGACGGCTTTCTGCCCTTCGTCGAGGACGGCACGGTGACGTTGGTCGGCGCGACGACGGAGAACCCCAGCTTCGAACTCAACGCCGCCTTGCTCAGCCGCGCACAGGTGCTCATCCTCCACCGGCTCGATCGCGCCGCGCTCGACCAGCTGCTTGCGCGGGCGGAGGCGGCGACCGACCGCGCGCTCCCGCTCACCCGCCAAGCACGCGACGCGCTGCTCGGCGCGGCGGATGGCGACGGGCGCTTCCTGCTCAACCAGGCCGAGCTGCTGTTCGCGGCCGGGCCCGCGGAGCCGCTAGACGCGCCCGCGCTCGCCGCCTTTCTCCAGCGCCGTGTGCCCGTGTACGACAAGGATCGCGAGGGGCATTATGGCCTCATCAGCGCGCTCCACAAGTCGATCCGCGGCTCCGATCCCGACGCGGCGCTCTACTATCTCGCGCGGATGCTGACCGCGGGCGAGGAACCGCTCTACGTCCTGCGCCGCCTTACCCGGGCCGCAGTGGAGGACGTCGGCCTTGCCGACCCGCGGGCGTTGCAACAATGCCTCGCCGCCAAGGACGCCTACGACTTTCTCGGCAGCCCGGAGGGCGAACTCGCGATCGCGCAGGCCTGCGTGTACCTCGCCACCGCGCCCAAATCGAACGCGGTTTACCGCGCGCAAAAGGCGGCCTGGGCGACCGCCAAGGAGACCGGCTCGCTGTCGCCGCCCAAGTCGATCCTCGGCGCGCCCACCAAGCTGATGCGCGACCTGGGTTACGGCGCAGGCTACGCCTACGATCACGACGCGCCCGACGCCTTCTCCGGCGCGGACTATTGGCCGGAGGAACTGGAGCCACGCCGCTTCTACGAGCCGACCGAGCGCGGTTTCGAGGCCGAGGTGCGCGAACGCATGGCGCGCTGGTACCAACTCCGGGCGGAGCGTTCCGATCGGCCCTGACCGGTTCCGCCATTTCGCCGCGGTCGACTGGTCGGGCGCGGTCGGCGAGCGGCAGCGGGGCATCGCGGTCGCGATCTGCGGCACCGGGCAGGCTGCGCCCGCGCTCGTCCGCCCCGCACATCGCTGGTCGCGCGCGGAGGTGCTTGCCTGGCTCATGGACGAGATGCCGCCCGACACGCTGGTCGGCCTAGACCTCGGCGTCGCGCTCCCCTTCCTCGATCGCGGCGCGTACTTTCCCGGCTGGCCCGACACCCCGCCCGACGCCCGCGCGCTCTGGGCGACGGTGGAGCGGATCAGCGCCGCCGACCCGCACTTCGCGGCCACGTCGGTCGTCGACCACCCCGAGCTGTCGCGCCACTTCCGCCGCCACGGCAACCGCACCGGCGATCTGTTCGGCAGCGGTCGCGGCCGCCTCCGCGTGACCGAAGAAGCGCAGCGAGCGCAGGGCCTCAACCCGACTAGCGGGCTCAACCTCGTCGGCGCGGCGCAGGTGGGCAAGTCGAGCCTGACCGGGATGCGCGTGCTCCAGCGCCTCAACGGCGTGCTCCCGATCTGGCCGTTCGACGCCGACCCGGGCACCGGCTCGCTGGTAATCGAGATCTACACCAGCATCGCCGCGCTCGCCGCCGGGCGGACAAAGGGCCGTACGAAGATGACCACCAGCGAAGCCCTCGACACCGCGCTCGTCGCGATCGGCAGCGACCCAACCGCGCGCACCGGCCCGATCGACGACCACGCCAGCGACGCGCTGCTCACCGCCGCCTGGCTCCGCACCGCCGCGCCCCGCCCCGAGCTTTGGCACCCGCCCGCGCTCACGGGGGAGATGGGGCGCACCGAGGGGTGGACGTTCGGCGTCCTCTGACGCACAAGCGTCACCACGCCGGTTTAGCTCAGCAGGTAGAGCAGCGGTTTTGTAAACCGAAGGTCGCGGGTTCGATTCCTGCAACCGGCACCACTCCCCCCGCGTTACGGGCCCGGAATGATCAAGGTCGCCAGCTACAACATCCGCAAGGGCATCGGCACCGACCGCCGCCGTAACCCCGAACGGATCCTGGAGGTGCTGTGCGAGATCGGCGCGGACGTGGTCGCGCTGCAGGAAGCGGACCGGCGCTTCGGCGCGCGCGCGCAGGTGCTGGGTCACCAGTTGCTCGACGAGCAGAGCGACTGGAAGGCCGCGCCGCTCTCCCTCCGCGCGGCGTCGATGGGCTGGCACGGCAACGCGATCCTGGTCCACAAGTCCGCCGCGATCGACGACTGCGCCGCGATCCATCTCCCGGCGCTTGAGCCGCGCGGCGCGGTGCGGGCGGACGTGTCAGTGCGCGGGCACGCGCTGCGTGTCGTCGGGATGCACCTCGACCTGTCCGGGCTGTGGCGGCGCAAGCAGGCGCACGCGATCATGGGCGAGGTGAACGACGCGACGCGGCTCCCCACCGTGCTGATGGGCGATCTCAACGAGTGGAGCGCCGCCTCGGGCTGCCTGCGCGATTTCGCGCGCGAGTATCAGTTCGCCGCGACCGGCCCCTCGTTCCACGCGCGCCACCCGGTCGGGCGGCTCGACCGCATCATGGTGTCGCGCGAGTGGCGCGTGGTCGACTGCGGCGTCCACGCCAGCACCACCGCGCGCAGGGCGTCCGATCATCTGCCGATCTGGGCGGTGCTAGATCACGCGTGAGCCGCGCTATGGCCAACGCCCGCACGGCGCGTTAGCGTCGCTTCCGAAGGGAGTGGGCGATGCAGTTCCTCAGGATCCTGTTCTGGTGCCTGCTCGCGTTCGTCGCGGCGGTGTTCACGCAAGGCAACTGGTTCAGCGTGCCGGTCCAGCTGCCCGGCGGGCTAGTTGCGGAGACCAACCTGCCGTTCCTGCTGCTGGTCACCTTCCTCCTCGGGCTGCTGCCCACCTTGCTGTTCCAGCATGTGATGCGCTGGCGGTTGCGCCAGCGGCTGGCGGTGCTGGAGCGTCAGCTGGCTGAGCTGCGCGCGATGCCGGTCGTGCCCGCCGCGCGGCTCGACCCCGGCGACGTCCCTGCGCGCGAGCCGATCGTGGTCCGCCCGTGAACCCGCTATACGTCGCGCTCGACACCCCCGACCTCGCGCGCGCACGCGACCTCGCCGAGGCGGTGCGCGAGCATGTCGGCGGGGTGAAGCTCGGGCTCGAGTTCTTCGCCGCTAACGGCCCGGCGGGGGTGCGCGCGACGGCGGAGCTCGGCCTGCCGGTGTTCCTCGACCTCAAGCTCCACGACATCCCCAACACCGTCGCCAAGGCAGTGGCGACGCTGGCCCCGCTCGCCCCCGCGATCCTCACCGTCCACGCGGGCGGCGGCCGCGCGATGCTGGCCGCGGCGAAGGCGGCAGCGCCGCCCACGACAAAGGTGGTCGCGGTGACGATGCTGACCAGCCTCGACGCGAGCGACCTCGCCGAGACGGGGGTGGGCGGCGGCGCGGAGGCGCACGTCCTCCGCCTCGCCGCGCTTGCCCGCGACGCGGGGGTGGACGGCGTTGTATGCTCGGGCGCGGAAGTCGCGGCCGTCCGCCGCGCCTGGCCCGAGGGGTTTCTCGTCGTCCCGGGGTTGCGCCCCGAAGGCGGCGAGACCAACGACCAAAAACGCGCCGTCACCCCCCGCGCCGCGCTGAACGCGGGCGCGTCGGTGCTGGTGGTAGGGCGCCCGATCACCGGGGCGGAGGACCCCGGCGAGGCGGCGCGGATGATTGGGGAAGCGCTGTGAGCAGAGCGAGTCGCCGGGCGCGGTTACGATCTGTTCCGTGGATGTTGGGGCTGATCGGGGTTGGGCACTGCATTGGTGCAGTCGCGCTTTGGCTTGCGCTAGTGAAGAACTGGCCGGTTTACGACCACAACACTGGGCTTCCCTCGCATCCTTCATCTGTCGCTGCTACCGCCGTGATGTTTTCGGTGTCTGGTTTGGGCCTGACAATCGCGAGCGCTTTTCTACACCGACGTTTTCGGCGAAGTGCCGCGCTCGAGCGGGATCGTTACAAGCAAATTGGGACAGGTTAACCGTTGCCGATGTCCGCCACCGCCAAGATCTGCGGCCTGACCACCCCCGACACGCTCGACGCCGCCGTCGCGGGCGGGGCTAGCCATGTGGGCTTCGTGTTCTTTCCACCCTCCCCGCGCGACGTGTCGTTCGAGCGGGCGGCGATGCTGGCCGCGCGGGTGCCGTCGCATGTCGCGCGGGTGGGCGTGTTCGTCGATCCGGACGAAGAGACGCTCGCACGAGCGATTGCCTCGGGGCAACTCGACGCGGTACAACTCCACAAGGCCACGCCGCAACGTGCCGCCGCCATCCGCGCGCGCTTCGGACGGGAGACCTGGGCCGCGCTCCCCGTCCGCACCCGCGCGGACCTTGATGCGGCGGCCTCGTACCGGGGCGCGGCGGACCGGCTGCTTTATGACGCCAAGACCCCGGAGGGTGGGTTGCCGGGCGGCATGGGGCTGCGGTTCGATTGGGCATTGCTCGACGGGTTTCGGCATCCGCTGCCCTGGGCGCTGTCGGGCGGGCTCGACGCGAACAACGTGGCGGAAGCGATCGGGCGGACAGGCGCGCAGCTGGTGGATGTGTCCTCGGGCGTGGAAACCGTGCCGGGGGTGAAGGATGCGGGGCGGATCGGGGCATTCCTGAAGGCGGTCGGGAGTGCTTAGCTAGACTCACGCGAAGACGCGAAGGCGCGAAAGAGGTAACCACCGCGCAAGCGGCCTTCATCTTTGACAGGATCAGCTGCGCGCTGACGCGCGCGGGGCACCTCCGCATCCCTCGCGAACCAACCTTCTTCGCGCCTTCGCGCCTTCGCGCCTTCGCGTGAGCCAATCTTCTTCACACGCCGCCGCTCCCGCCCTAAACGCCACGCCCATGAACGCCCCCAACTCCTTCCGCCTCCAGCCGGACGAGCGCGGCCATTTCGGCGAGTTCGGCGGGAGGTACGTCGCCGAGACGCTGATGCCGCTCATCCTGGAGCTGGAGACCGCCTATCGCGCCGCGCAAGCCGACCCCGCGTTCCAGGCAGAGTTCGACGACCTGCTCGAACATTATGTCGGTCGCCCCAGCCCGCTCTACTATGCCGAGCGGCTGACCGAGGCCCTTCGCGCCTCCGCCCCCGACGGCATGGGTGCCGAGGTCTGGTTCAAGCGCGACGAGCTCAACCATACCGGCGCGCACAAGATCAACAACTGCATCGGCCAGATCCTGCTCGCGCGCCGGATGGGCAAGACGCGCATCATCGCCGAGACCGGCGCGGGCCAGCACGGCGTCGCCACCGCGACCGTGTGCGCGCGCTTCGGCCTGCCCTGCACGGTCTACATGGGCGCGCGCGATATCGAGCGGCAACAGCCCAACGTGTTCCGCATGAAGCTGCTTGGCGCGGAGGTGAAGCCGGTGACGAGCGGCGCGCGCACGCTTAAGGATGCGATGAACGAGGGGCTGCGCGACTGGGTCGCCAACGTCCACGACACCTTCTACATCATCGGCACCGCCGCCGGGCCGCACCCCTATCCCGAGCTGGTCCGCGACTTCCAATCGGTGATCGGTCGCGAGGCGCGCGAACAGATGCTGTCGCGCACCGGCCGCCTCCCCGACCTGCTCGTCGCGGCGATCGGCGGCGGGTCGAACGCGATCGGCCTATTCCACCCCTTCCTCGACGACCCGGATGTGAAAATGCTCGGCGTCGAGGCGGCAGGGCACGGGCTCGACCGCCAGCACGCGGCGAGCTTGGCGGGCGGCTTTCCCGGCGTGCTCCACGGCAACAAGACCTACCTGCTCCAGGACGGGGACGGCCAGATCGCGGAGGCGCACTCGATCAGCGCGGGACTCGACTATCCCGGGATCGGGCCGGAACACGCCTGGCTCCGCGACATCGGCCGGGTCGAGTATGACAGCGCCACCGACGCGGAGGCGCTCGATGCGTTCCAGCTGCTGTGCCGCACGGAGGGCATCATTCCGGCGCTGGAGCCTTCGCACGCCATCGCGGCCGTGGCGCGGCGCGCGAGAACGATGCGCCGCGACGAGGTGATCCTCGCAAACCTGTGCGGGCGGGGGGACAAAGACATCTTTACCGTCGCCGAGGCACTGGGAGTGGCGATATGAAGCGAGCGGTCGCCAGACCGATTTGGCTTAGCTTTTTGATTCTGTTTCTTAGTTCGTCCGTGTCGTACATGCTTGTCTTCGCAACGAAGCAGACTTTCTTCCCGATTGGACAAGCGCAAGCAGCACCGTTCCTTTCGAACCTGCTCAAGCAGGTCCCGATGAGCATCGTGGTCGGGTTGGTCGTTGCTGGACTGACGCTTGTTGAGCGGACGCACCGTAAATGAGTCGCCTCGCCGCCGCCTTCGCCCACACCGCGCAAGAGCACCGCGCCGCGCTCGTCGCCTTCGTCACCGCGGGCGACGGCCCCACCCCCGCCATCCTCGACGCGCTCGTCGCGGGCGGGGCGGACGTAATCGAGCTCGGGATGCCCTTCACCGACCCGATGGCGGACGGCCCCGCGATCCAGGCGGCGAACCTCCGCAGTCTCGTGGCGGGCACCACCACCCCCGCCATCCTCGACATCGCGCGCGAGTTCCGCGAGCGGCACGAGCACATCCCGCTCGTGCTGATGGGCTATGCCAACCCGATGCTCCGGCGCGGGGCGGAGTGGTTCGCGGGTGAGTGCGCGCGGGTCGGCGTCGACGGCGTGATCTGCGTCGACATTCCGCCGGAGGAGGACGACCAGCTCGGCCCCGCGCTGCGCGACAACGATGTCGCCCCGATCCGCCTCGCCACCCCCACCACCGACGCCGCGCGCCTGCCGGCGGTGCTCGATGGCGCGAGCGGGTTTCTCTACTACGTCTCCGTCGCGGGCATCACCGGCCTCCAGCAGGCTGCCGCCGCCTCGATCGAGCAGGCGGTCGCGCGCCTGAAAGCCGCGACCACCCTCCCCGTCGCGGTCGGCTTCGGCATCCGCACGCCCGAGCAGGCCGCCGCCGTCGCGCGCGTCGCGGACGGCGTGGTGGTCGGCTCGGCGATCGTCGAGCTGGTCGCCCGACACGGACCCGACGCGCCCGAAGCCGTCCGCGCCTATGTCGCGAGCTTGCGCGCCGCGATCGACACCGCCAGGAGCTCCGCATGAGCTGGCTCAGCAACGTCCGCAACGCGCTTCCCTTCGTCCACAAGCGCGAGACGCCCGACAATCTCTGGCACAAATGCCGCGGCTGCGGGCAGATGATCTTCGTCAAGGAGCTGGAGGAGAACCTCCACGTCTGCCCGCATTGCGACCATCACGACCGGATCGGCCCGTCCTTGCGCTTCCGCTACCTGTTCGACGAGGGGAGCACCGTCCCGATTCCCCCGCCCAAGGTGGCCGAGGATCCCTTACGCTTTCGCGACACCAAGAAATATACCGACCGGCTCCGCGCCGCGCGCGGCGACACGGGCGAAGCGGACGCGCTGGTAAACGCCTATGGCCGGATCGAGGGTCACCCGGTCGTCGTCGGCGTGCAGGACTTCGCGTTCATGGGCGGCTCGATGGGGCAGGCGGTCGGCGAGGCGTTCGTGCGCGGGGTCGAGAACGCGATCCGGGAGCGCTGCCCTTACGTCATCTTCACCGCCAGCGGCGGCGCGCGGATGCAGGAGGGGATCCTCAGCCTGATGCAGATGCCGCGCAGCACCGTCGCGATCCAGATGCTCCACGACGCCGGGCTGCCCTATATCGTCGTGCTGACAGATCCGACCAGCGGCGGCGTGATGGCGGCGTATGCGATGCTCGGCGACGTCCAGATCGCCGAGCCCAAGGCGACGCTCGCCTTCACCGGCCGCCGCGTGATCGAGAGC
>CAXTTU010000124.1:0-9040 GCA_964247225.1 uncultured Sphingomonas sp.
GCGGCGAAGCCGGGCCGCCGCTGCGGGCCAACGACGTGGCGGCGACCCGGGTGGCGTGGCGGGGCGACCGGCCTGCCCTGCTGCGCGACCCCGACGGCCACTTGCACCAGATCGAGACTTGATCAGGAGATCGAAGCGATGAACGAGGACGCATCCCTGCTGCCAGGCCGATTGCTGCGCCGGCCCGGCCCGGCCAAACCGGTCAAGCCGTTCCAAGGCGTGCAGATCGACGACGAGCGGCTGGCCGGGGTGCTTTCTTCGGACGCCGAGCTGCTGTGCCTGTACGAAGGCACGCTGCATGGGGAAGGGCCGGTGTGGGACCCCGCACATGACCGCCTGGCCTGGTCCGATGTCCCGAACCGCCGGCTGCTGGCCTGGCATCCCGACGGGCACGTGGATGTCGCGATCGACTGCACGTACTTCATGAACGGCAACGCCCTGGAGGCCGATGGCGCGTTGGTGCATTGCGAGCACGGGCGCCGCTGCATCAGCCGCTCGAACGGCGGCGGCGATCCCACGCCGGTCGTCGCGCATTACCGGGGCAAGCGGCTGAACTCGCCCAACGACGTGACGGTTGCCGCCGATGGGGCGATCTGGTTCACCGATCCGACGTTCGGCATCCTGATGCCCAACCAGGGCAGCCTGGCCGAGCCGGAACTGGACCATCGCAGCGTGTACCGGTTTGACCGGGCCGGCGAGCTGGCCCGGATGGCGGACTTCGAGCAGCCCAACGGCCTGGCTTTCGCGCCGGACGGCCGCACGCTTTACGTGTCCGACACCTCGCTTTCGCTGAACGAGATCCCTGGCGACCAGACCGGGACGGCGCACCGGATCGAGGCCTTCGACGTCGGCATGGACGGTCGCCTGTCCGGCCGGCGGCTGTTCTTCCAGACCGACCACGGCTACCCCGACGGCTTTGCGGTGGACCGGCGCGGCTGGGTCTGGACCACGGCCGCCGACGGCATCCACATCGTGGCGCCCGACCGCACCCGGCTCGGCTTCATTCCCACCCCGATGACCGCGTCCAACTGCGCGTTCGGCGGGACGCACGGTCGGCGCCTGTTCATCGCGGCGACCAAGCTCCTGCTGGCAATCGATCTCGTCGGGTGATGTCGCCGTCCTCGACCGCAGCGCCGGAAAGGCAGCCTAATAGCGCGGTCAAGCGGCTATTTTGAAGCCGGTCTGGAAAGGCGTCCGGGACCACTCAAGGAGAGGGCGCTCCGGCTGGCCTGAACAGCAAGACGTGCGCCTCGGGGCGGAACCGCAGCAGCAGGTCCATGTCCTTGCTGTTCGTCGACACGAGGATGGCTCCTTGCTCGCAGGCGCTCAGGAACAGCAGGGCGTCGTTGATGAGCTTGCGCCGCAACCCTTCCTGGCAACAAACCTCTACGGGGGACAAACTCTTCTTGGGTCTTGGACAGGTGCTGCGTTCGGGCCAGGATGCCGGCAATCATGCCCGCTTCGGCCCAGGCGGCGGCGCTGGGTTGGACGATGTCGGTGTCGCTGATGGCTTGCAGCACTCCCATGATTGCCCCCCGATTCTCTGCAGTGCCGGAGTGGGTCGGGTCGAGGATGCCGGCACTGATCGCGAGTTCCGCGCAGGAGACGCCGCTATGCAGGACGGGGCGGTCCTCAACGAACGCGAGCAGGCCGGCCGGCAGCCTCCTGCGCAGGCGCTGGATATAGACGTTGGTATCCAGCATGACCGGCAAATGAGGCGGCATGGTCGCGATCTCGAACGGCAGGTCTTGGTCGCTGCGCCGGGCAAGGGACCTGGTGAATGCATCCGGGTCGTGTCGCCGTACGATGTCCGCAACCGTGCCCGCGGGTGCGGCACGCGCCGCACCTGGAACCCTTTTCGGCACGACAGTCAAACCGCCAGTTCAAAGTCGTCCGTCAGCGTGTCTTGCGTGTCGCGCAGCCAAGCCTTGAAACGGTCGGGCGCAGCCGCGACCGCGAGGCTGGCGTTGATGACATCCGCTTCGCTGGCAAGGCCGAACCGCTGCTTGGCGGCGGCCATCAGGCCCGGATCCACACGGGTTGATACCTTTTGCGAACGCGTGCCCGTGACCACTCCGCGGGACACCAGCTCCGCGACCGCTCGGGCGACCATCGGATCATGCCGAAGGACGGCGCGGAAAGACTTGCCCCGAAATGCCTAGTGCGTCCCGCTGGCAGGCACCCGACGTAGCTTTGCCGGCACTTCAGCAGCGGCAACCTGCCGCCCCCTTACGGTCGTGACCGCAATACCTCCCCGTTCGGAAGCAACGTCATGCATCTGCTCCTTATGAGTGGCCTGAGTGCCTGTGACAGTTGCGATGCCTTTTGTTCGCCCATGCTTCTGGGCGGTATCTTCCTGCCGTCGCGTCGTATGTGCCATGATGACCTCGATGTCGGACAAATATGCTGCAGCTGTCCGTCAGTTTCCAGTATGGCTGCCAGCTGAGGCAAGGCCCTGTGGCGTCAGAGGCGCCATCAGCATGGCGATCAGAGTCCCAGCCTCAGGAAGTCGAGGTAGCGCAGCTACCAAGTGTCGCCCGGAAAGGACGGCAGAGTCGTGACCGCCAGGCCCGCAAGCGCCAGCAGCAGCAGTGCAGCGCGAGGCGGCCGGCTTTCAGCACGGTTCGCTCATGCCCACCCCGCCAGGCGTGGGCGAGCCAGTCATCAGGGCAAGCGACAGAGAGAACCGACGAACATAGGACACCTCGGACCGGTTTTTCGGCGCAATTGAGTTGCGGGCAGCACCCGAGGCAAGCATTGACGGCCTTTGGGCGGGATGGCACGGAGCAGGATGACCTTGCTTTCGGAACGGCGGCCAACAACGCAACGGCGTGGTCGCGAAGACGTTCGACCTTCCGCATGGCGCGTTTGAGGTGAGCGAGGGCGATCCCGAACCGTCTGCGCGCAGCCAGGGCGGTCTCGACTGGCTCAACTTTTTCGTCGCCGACGTGGAAACCGGGTTCGGCCCGTTCGTCGCGGTCTACCTGACGGTTCACGGCTGGACGCAAGGGCAGATCGGCCTCGCGCTAACCGTGGGCTCGGTCTGCGGCATCGCAAGCCAGCTTCCGGGAGGAGCCATGGTCGATGCGGTCCGCTCCAAGCGGGCCGTCGTCGCCTTTGCCTTGTTCCTGGTGGCGGCCGGGGCGCTCATCCTGTTCTTTTTCGACGCGTTCTGGCTGGTGCTGCTTGCGCAGTTCCTGCACGGGACCACGGCCGGGCTGATTACGCCCGCCAAGGCTGCCATCGGGCTGGGCCTGGTCGGGCCCCATGGGTTGAGCAAGCGCCTCGGCCGCAACCATCGCTACAATTCCTTCGGCAACGCCGGCACGGCGGGCATCATGGGGGTGCTGGGGCACTTCGTGGCCAACCGGTTCTCCTTCCTGTTCGCCGCCACGCTTTGCATTCCGGCGTTGTGGTCGTTGCGCCGGATCGACGGCAACGAGATCGACTACGCCCGGGCGCGCGCGGGGAAGCCGGGGAATGCCGGGCAGACCGCGCGCTTCCGCGCCCTGCTGAAGAACGAGCCGTTGCTGATCTTCGCGGGCTCTCTGATCCTGTTCCAGGTCGCGAACGCATCGGCGATCCCGCTTGTCAGCGAACGGCTCGGACGCAACCACGAGGGCGAGTCCGAGCTGGTAGTCGCCGGACTCGTGATCGTGCCGCAGGTCATCACCGCCATCCTTGCCGCCTGGGCCGCGCGCAAAGCGGATGCTTGGGGCCGCAAGCCGCTACTCCTGGCGGCGCTGGCCGCCCTCGCGCTGCGCCTGATCTTGTTCACCGTCGCTCCGGGACCGCTGTGGCTGCTGCCGATGCAGATCCTGAGCGGGATCGACACCCTCGTTATCGGCATCCTGACGCCACTGGTCATCGCCGACGTCACGGCCGGGTCCGGGCAGTATAACCTGGCCCAAGGGGTGGTCGGCATGGCGACGGGAATCGGCGCCGCGATGAGCACCACGATCGTGGGTTATGTCGCGCAGTGGTTCGGGTTCACCACTGGCCTGCTCGTGCTGGCGGCCGTCGCGGTCGCCGCCTTCGCGTTCGTGCTGCTGCTGTTCCGTGAAAGCAGGCCGGGTCGGCTGAAATTCCAGCATCGTCGCCCCTAGCCGAGGACAGCAGCGAGGCGGCCCTGGGCATTGCGAACGCGGGCGACAGCACGGGCACTGATGCCGAAGTCAATGCGAGCGACACGTCGTCCAACAAACGCCGGGGCCGCAAGCCAAAGCCGCCGACCGACGTGGCGGCAGCCTCCTTGCCCCGCGATGAGCCTCGGCGCGCCGAAGGACGACAGGATCATAAGCCCGGCGATGCCGAGTCCGCAGCGGAGCCGGAAGACGCTGTTCTGTCGGCTGAAGCGGAGGAGATACCGTGTTGCAGGTCAAGCGATGAAAGAGCATTCAAGAGGTGGGATCTCACATCTCCGGGCCTTGCCTGGTTCGAAACCCACCAACGACCGCAGTTGGTGGGTTGCGGTCCGACGGGTTTCGGGGAAACAGGTAACGATAGTTGCCGTTGCCTGGCGCGTTCGGCTTTCCCAAAAACGATGGTGTTTTGGGAAAGTAAGCTTGGACCTGCGGTACATCGGGATACAGCATCATGCCAACGCGGCAAGTCGGTCGCGCAGCCAGCTCTGTGCCGGGTGGGTAGTCGTCCGTTCGTGCCAGATACTGGCGATGACGAATCCAGGTATGGTGAGCGGCGGTTCCAGCACCTGCACCCGATCCGACCAGCTTTTTGCGATCCGGCGCGGGATCAGTGCGATCATGTCGGACCGTGACACGATCTCCGGCACGATCAGGAAGCCCGACGTGGACAAGGCGACGGTGCGACGACGGCCGATCGCTTCAAGCGCTGCGTCGGCAGGCCCGGTAAAGCCGCCACCCTGAGGCGATACGACGACGTGGTCCAGCGCGCAGAACACGTCCAGGTCAAGACCGCTCTGCACGCCTGGATGCCCTCGTCGCGCGATGACCGCATAATCCTCCTCGTAGAGTCGGCGCTGGCGCATCGCCGCCGGCGCGTGTTCGGGCGCAGCCAAGGCCAGGTCCACCTCGCCACGCTCCAATTGCGTGGAGAGTGCCATCACGTCGAGCGCCCGCCACGCGATGCGGATCATCGGCGCCTCGACCCGCAACGCGACCGAGAAACGCGCCAGCAGCGCATACTGGACGTAGTCGCTCGCCGCGATCACCAGGGTTGCCTGCATGGTCGCCGGATCAATCGGCGCTCCTTGCTCGACAACGCGGCGGACACTCTCCAGCGCCTCGTGCAGTGGCTGCATCAGCTCGAGTGCCCGCTGGGTCAGCACCATCCCGCGCTGGGCCGGGATCAGGAGCGGATCGCCGAGCGCCTCACGGAGCCGCGCCAGCCGGGCCGACAAGGCCGGCTGACTGAGGTTCAGCCGGCGCGCGGCGCGCGTGACGTTGCGTTCCGCAAGCAAGGCTTCGAGCGTCACGAGCAATCCGAGATCGAGGTTCCTGGTATCCATGCTGTCGATAACGGCACGCAAAAGGTTCGATTTCAATGCCCAAGGCGGCTGGGTCATATGCTTTAGGAGCGGGCAGGAGCCCGTGACACCCCAATCGTGGTCGACCTGCCGCGCAGGCTGCATCACTCGGGATGGGAGGAGCTCATGGCTACAGCCGCGACAAACGATCTGAAACAGAACCTCGTCCTAGGATACCGGATCATGGGCATGCTGGGGCTGGGCAGGGGACTGCTCGCGCATCTCACCGCCCGGTCGCCCGACGCGGACACGTTCTGGGTATACACCTTCGGCCAAAGCGTCGAGGAAGTCAGCTTGGCGACCATTTGCGAGGTCGATTTCGACGGCAAACCGAAGGACCCCGACGCCCGCATCAATCCTACCATGGCGGCCCACGGCCCGGTCTACCGCGAGAACCCCAAAGTGATGTGCATCGGGCATCATCACGGCGACAACGGCGTCGCGGCCGGCGCCATCGCCACCTCGCTGCTTCCGATCGACAACAATGCGGCGCGCTGGCACGGCGACGTGCGACTGGTCGAGGATTACGAAGACACGTTCAGCATCGCTGAACAGGGCAAGATCATGGCGCGCGAGTTTGCGAGCACGAGCGGCCTGATTCTGAAGCACCACGGCCTCATGGTAGCGCATGTCTCTATCGCGCAGACCGTGCTGCGGGTGATCGAGCTCGAAGCCTCGCTCGGGGTACAACTTAAGGCGATGGCCGCCGGCGAACTCCATCTGATGCCCGACGCGGCGATCGAGGAAGCCAAGAAGTTCCTCAATTCCGACTTCTACTTCGACAACATGTGGGCGTATCTGGTTCGACGCGCGAAACGGGAAGGTTGGGCCGATGACGTCGGCTTCTGACACCGTCAGGGAACTGCGGGTCAACGGCGAAACTCATCGGGTCGCTGCGGAACCTGACACTCCCCTTCTTTACGTTCTCCGCAACGATCTGGGGCTGAAGGGCACGCGCTTCGGCTGCGGGGTCGGCGCGTGCGGCGCCTGCACGGTGCAGATCGACGGCCGTGCTGTCGCGTCGTGCGACACGCCGCTGTGGGCGGCGCTCGATCACGATGTCCTGACGATCGAGGGAATCGGCAGCGTCGAGCAGCCGCACCCCCTGCAGCGCGCCTTCCTCAACATGCAGGCGGCGCAATGCGGCTATTGCATCAACGGCATCATCATGCGCTGCAAGGCATTGTTAGAAGAGGACGGAGCGCCCGACGAAGGGCGGATTCTGGAGGCGCTCGACAAGCACCTTTGCCGATGCGGAGCTCATGTCCGCATCCTACGCGCGGTGCGGCAAGCGGGGGGCCACGCATGAGCCGGACCGGGCTGGCGCCGCGACCCGATCTCGATCGGACGATGACGAGCTGGGTCGGCGTCAAGCCCGATGGCAAGATGGCGGACTGGGTTCGGTTCGAACCCGGCGGCCGGGTCCAGGTCCGTAACGGCAAGGTGGAACTGGGTCAGGGGATCGGCACGGCGATTGCGCAGATCGCCGCCGAGGAACTGGGGGTGCCGCTCGACGTGCTCGACCTTGTGTCGGGCGACACCGGATTATGCCCGAACGAGTGGTGGACGTCGGCAAGTATCTCGATCGAACGCGGCGGCCTGGCGGTCCGCATCGCCTGCGCCGAGGTGCGCGAGACGTTCGCTGCAGCGGCGGCTAGGCGCCTTGGAGTTGATCCCGCCACGCTGACGGTGCGCGACGGCTCGTTCGTGTCGGCTACGGGCGGATCGATCGATTATTGGCGTCTTCTCGAGGAGGTCGATCTACATCAGGAGATCACCGGGAGTGTCGCGCCCAAACCTTCCGCGGCGTACCGCGTGGTTGGGCGAAGCGTCCCGCGGCGCGACCTGCCGCGCAAGCTAAGCGGCGCGGCCTATGTCCATGACCTCGACCTGCCGGATATGTGGCACGGACGCATCGTACGGCCGCCGTCTAGCGATGCCCAGTTGGCGGGCGTCGACGAGGAAAAGCTGCAGTCGCGCGTGCCGGCGGTGCAGATCGTCGTCAACGGGCGATTCGTCGGTGTCGTTGCACCGCGCGAGGAGGACGCCTTGCGCGCGATCGCGGTCGCGCAAACGGCGGTCCGCTGGACGACGCCCGCCGACCTGCCAGACCCGTCCGGCATGGTCGACTGGCTGCATGGTCATGTGCGCGACTCGACGGAGCTCGCCGAGCGATCCGCGTCTAAGCCGAACGACACACAGTCGTTCCATGCCACCTACAGCAAGCCTTATTTAGCCCACGCGTCGATCGGCCCGGCCTGCGCGGTGGCGGAATGGCGAGAGTCCGACGGGATCGTACAGGGGCTAACCGTCTGGTCGCAGACGCAGGGAAATTTCGGGCTCCGGTCGCAGCTGGCGATGGCTTTGGGGGTGCCGGAGGAGATCGTCCGCGTCATTCATCAGGACGGCGCCGGCTGCTATGGCCACAACGGCGCCGACGACGTAGCGCTCGATGCCGCCTTATTGTCTCGCGCGCTCGGCCGGCCGGTCAGGGTGGTCTGGTCGCGCGAGGACGAGCTGGTCAGCGCTCCCTTCGGTCCCGCCATGACGATGGACCTCTCGGCAGAGCTCGCCGCCGACGGCGCGATCGTCGACTGGAAATATCAAGTTTACAGCCCACCGCATCTTTCGCGGCCGGGCTGGGGCGAAGGTGTCGGCCTATTGGCCGCGTGGCATCTTGCCGAGCCGTTTGTGCAGCCGGCGGTGGAGAACCCGTCGCTGGCGCTGGGCGGCGGCGGCGATCGCAACGCGGTGCCCCCCTATCTCTTCCCCAACCAGTCGGTGATCCACCATTTCATCCAGCGCGGGCCGCTGCGCAGCTCCGCGCTGCGCGCGCTCGGCGCGTTCGGCAACGTGTTCTCGATCGAGTGCTTTATGGACGAGCTCGCCGCGGCGTCCGATGCCGACCCACTAGCATTCCGGCTGCGCCACCTCACAGACGAGCGAGCGCGCGCGACGCTGGAGCGGGTGACGGCGGTTGCCAACGCCGCGCCGACGGCTCCCGACGACGGCGAGGTGCGCGGACGGGGCCTCGGCTTCTCCCGCTACAAGAACAGCGCGGCCTATTGCGCGGTGGTGGCGGAGGTCCGGGTCGACGAGCGCGTGCACGTCGAGCGGGTCTGGGCCACCGTCGATGCGGGGCTGGTGGTCAATCCCGACGGCCTGCTGAACCAGATCGAGGGCGGGATCGTCCAGGCGGTCAGCTGGACGCTGATCGAGGAAGTCAAATGGGACGAGAACCAGGTCCTGACTCGCGATTGGGAGAGCTATCCGATCCTGTCCTTCTCCGAGGTGCCCGCGATCGAGGTGGCGCTGCTCGATGCTGATGATCGGCCCTCGAGCGGCGTCGGCGAATGCGCCGCCGGTCCCACCGCCGCGGCGATCGGCAACGCGCTGTTCGATGCGCTGGGCGTGCGGGTGCGCGAACTGCCGTTGACGCCCGAACGGATCGCCGCCGCCATGTAGACGAGCCGAGCTCTTCGGGGCGGGCGCCCCATCAATTCACCGGCTTCCTGGGCACGACCCAGGCCTATC
>CAXTTU010000125.1:0-8934 GCA_964247225.1 uncultured Sphingomonas sp.
AGCCGAGCGCGGAGACGAACATATACCCCAGCGCCGCCTCGATCAGCAGCGCGATCGCCGCCGCCTTGACGCGGTCGCCGGTCGTCGCGGGAGAAAAGCCGGGGCGGGGCATCGACGGCGATATAGGGTCGGCGGGCAGGGCGGCTAGGGCGAGCGCCGGTTACCTTGGCGGTGCTTGCCCTGTTGCCGGGCGCGGCCCGTCCGCCGCCACGTCCAGCGTCGAGTCGCCGCCGAGCACCTCATATTGCGTCACGAGGTTGTTCACCGCCACCAGCTGAAACTGCGCGAAGCTGCGCTGTGCCTCGTACAGCGTGCGCTGCGCGACCAGCGAGTTGAGGAACGGGTCGATCCCGCCCTGGAATCGCGCGTTGAGGAGCGTGAACGATTCCGCCGCGGCGTCGCGGTTGCGCCGTTGCGCATCGAGTTCGGCGCCCACGGTGCCGCTCCGCGCGAGCGCGTCCGACACTTCGCGGAACGCCGTCTGGACCGCGCGCTCGTAATTCGCGACCGCTGCGTCGCGCTGCGCCTGGGAATAGCGGACATTCGCGCGCGCCGCGCCTGCGCGGAAGATGGGATAGAAGATGGACGGCGAGACCGAGTTCTCGAACACGGGGCCGGAGAACAGCCCGGCGATGCCCGGCGCGGTCAGTCCGGCCAGCCCGCCGATCGAGATGCGCGGGAACAACGCCGCCCGCGCCGCGCCTATATCGGCGTTGGCGGCGTAGAGCTGGTACTCCGCCTGCACCACCTCCGGGCGGCGGAGAAGCACCGTGGCGTCGATGCCGGCGGGGATCGGCCGGACGGTGCCCGCCACCTGATCAAGATTGGCGGGCAGCAGCGCGGGATCGACCGGCGCGCCGACGAGCAGCTGCAGCGCATTGACATCCTGCGCGACGCGGGTTGTCTGTTCGGCGAGGTCGGATTGCGCGGTGGCGAGCACCGTTTCCGCCTGGGTCAGGTCGGTGCGCGGCGCGATGCCGCCGTTGAGCCGCGCCTCGGTCAACCGCACCGTCTGCGTGGCGCTGGCCGCAGTGTCGCGGGCGATCTGCAGCAGGCTCTGGTCCGACGCATAGGTCAGCCACGCGCTCGCGACATTGGCGACGAGCACCAGCCGCGTCCGCCGCGCGCCCGCCTCCTGCGCGAAATACTGGTCCTGCGCGGCGCGGGTCAGCGAGCGGACGCGACCGAACAGGTCGAGCTCGAACGAGGGGACGCTCGCGCTGACCGTCGCGTTGGTGAACGCGCCTCCGCCTCCGGCCCCACCGCCAACCGTGCGCGTGCCTGCCGACCGCGTATAGCTGCCGTTTGCATCCAGCTCGGGGAAGAGCTCAGCTCGCTGAATCCGGTATTGCGCGCGCGCGGCGGCGATGTTGGCGGCGGCGACCCGGAGGTCGCGATTGTTGGACAACGCCTCGCCGATGATCGCCTGCAACCGCGGGTCGGTGAACACCTGCGCGTAGGAAACGCTGGGCAGCGCCGCCTCCGTCTGGCGGAGATAAGCGTCCCCAACCGGCCAGGACGGCGGGACCGGAAGCTCGGGCCGTATGTCGTGGGGCGCGAACGAGCAGCCCGCCAAAGCGGCAAGCGCAAGCAGGGCGGGGGCACGGCGCATCAGGCGGGCTCCGGCTTGCGCGCGCCGCCGCCCTTGTCTTCCGGCCCGCCCTCGGTAGTCTGATGCCCAGACGGCTTGCCATGAAGCTTGGCGACGCCGTCGCGTACGCCGCGGCGGACGAGCACGAAGAAGAACGGGATGTAGAAGATCGCCAGCAACGTCGCGGTCAGCATTCCGCCGATCACCGCCGTGCCGATCGCGACGCGGCTGTTCGCGCCCGCGCCCGTCGCGATCGCGAGCGGGAACACGCCGAAGATGAACGCGAAGCTGGTCATCAGGATCGGGCGGAGGCGGATCTTGGCAGCTTCCTTCGCGGCGTCGATCACGCGCGCGCCCTTGCGCTCGGCCTGTTCGGCGAATTCGATCATCAGGATCGCGTTCTTGGCGGCGAGGCCCATCGTCGTCAGCAGCCCGATCTGAAGATACACGTCGTTGACCAGCCCGCGCAGCGTGACGGCAAGGATCGCGCCCACCAGCCCGAGCGGAATGATGAGCAGCACCGCGACCGGGATCGACCAGCTTTCATACAGCGCCGCCAGGCACAGGAACACGACCAGCAGCGACAGGCCGTACAGCACCGGTGCCTGCCCCGAGGACAGGCGTTCCTGATAGGACAATCCCGCGAGCGAGATGCTCGTGCCCGGGATCTGCGCGGCGAGCTGGCGCATCCGCTCCAACGCCTGGCCGGAGCTCTGGCCCGGCGCGGACGAGCCCTGAAACTCGTAAGACGGGATGCCGTTGAAGCGCGAGAGGCTGACCGGCGCCTGCCCCCAATTGGTCTGCGCGAACGAGGAGAAGGGGGTCATCGCGCCCGTGTTGCCGCGCACATACCATTGCGACAAATCCTCGGGCTTGGTGCGATAGGGCGCGTCGCCCTGCACATACACCCGCTTGACGCGGCCGCGATCGAGGAAGTCGTTGATGTACCGGCCGCCCCATGCGGTCGATAGCGTCGTGTTCACGTCATTCTGGTTGAGCCCCAGCACGGCGAGCTCCTGCTGGTCGACATCGACCTTGAGCGTCGGCACGTCGGGCAGTTCGCTCAGCCGCACGCCAACCAGCGTCGGGTCGGCGCTCGCCTTCGCGAGCAGCTGGTCGCGCGCCGCTTCGAACTTGTCCTGGCTCATCCCCGACGAGTTCTGCAGCTCGATGGTGAAGCCGTTCGACTGACCGAGCCCGCGGATCGAGGGCGGAATCAGCGCAAAGACCTGCGCATCGCGAATGTTGCGGAACGCGCCCGAAGCGCGACCGGTAATCGCGTCCGCGTTGTTCTGCGATCCTTTTCGGTTTTCATAAGGCGCGAGCTGGATGAAGGCGAGCCCGGTATTCTGCCCGCCGGGCGCACCGCCCGACCCGCGGCCGACCGCCGAAAACACCGTCTGTACGTTCGCGGGGTCATAATGGTAGAGGTAATCCTCCACCTGATTGCGCACCTCGATCGTGCGGTTGAGCGTCGCGCCCGCGGGCAGCTGGAACTGGACCAGCACGTTGCCCTGGTCCTCCGTCGGCAGGAATCCGGTCGGCAGCCGCAGGAACAGCACCGCCAACACCGCCACCACGCCCGCATAGATGAGCAGGAACAGCCATTTGCGGTCGACCAGGATCTGTACTGACCCCTGATACTTGGCGCTGAGCTTGTCGAAGCCTGTGTTGAACCGGTCGCGCCCATGCGCGACGAAGCGGCCCACCGCGGGGAAGTGCCGCCCGAACCAGCCCTGCTGGACCGGATCGCCGTTCTCGTTCTTCGCCTTTTGCTTCAGCAAGGTCGAGGTCAACGCGGGGCTGAGGATCAGCGCGGTCAGCACCGAGAGGATCATCGCCGACACGATCGTCAGCGAGAACTGGCGGTAGATCACGCCCGTCGACCCGCCGAAGAACGCCATCGGCAGGAACACCGCCGACAGCACCAGCGCGATCGCGACCAGCGCGACGGTGATCTCGCCCATCGATTCGATCGTCGCGTCGCGCGGCGTCTTGTCCGGGTCCTCCTCCATCAGCCGTTCGACATTCTCGACCACGACGATGGCATCATCGACAAGCAGCCCGATCGCGAGCACCAGCCCGAACAGCGTCAGCGTGTTGATCGAGAAGCCGGCGACATAGAACACCCCGAACGTGCCGAGCAGCACCACCGGCACCGCGATCGCCGGGATCAACGTCGCGCGCACGCTTTGCAGGAACACGAACATGACGATGACGACGAGGATGATCGCCTCGATCAGCGTCTTGACCACGTCCTCGATCGACAGCTTGATAAAGTTGGTCGCGTCATTGGAATAGGCGTATTTATAGCCGGGCGGGAAGGATTTGGACGCGGTGGCGATCGTCTGCTTGACGACGTTCGCGGTCTTGAGCGCGTCCGCGCCGGGCGACAATAGCACCGCGATGCCCGCGCCGGGATGGTGGTTGACCTCGCTCTGCGTGGAATAATCCTCCGCGCCGAGCTCAACATGGCCGATGTCACGGATGCGCACGGTGGCACCGTTCGCCAGCGTCTTGAGGATGATGTCCTCGAACTGCTTGGGCGTCTGCAGCCGCGCCTGCGCAGTCACCGTGGCGTCGAGGAATTGGGTCGGCGGCGAGGGCTGCCCGCCGATCTCGCCCGCGGCGACGTCGATGTTCTGGTTGGTGATCGCGGCATTGACGTCCCCGGGCATCAGCTGGAACGACTGAAGCTTCGCCGGGTCGAGCCAGATGCGCATCGCATATTGCGAGCCGAACACGTTGGTGTTGCCCACCCCGGTGATTCGCCCGAGGGGGTCCTGCAGGTTGGACACGAGATAGTCGGACACGTCCTGCGAGGTGGCACGGTCCGTGCTGTCGTACACGCCCGCGATCAGCAGGAAGTCGGGGTTCGACTTGCGGACGATCAGCCCTTGCTGCTGCACCTGGGTGGGCAGGCGGGGGAGCGCCTGCTGCACCTGGTTCTGCACCTGAACCTGCGCAATGTCGGGATTGGTACCCTTGTTGAAGGTGACGGTAATCGTCACCTGCCCGCGCGACGAGGATGAGGACTGGAAATAGAGCAGGCCGTCGATGCCGGTCAGCGTCTGCTCGACCGGCTGGGTGACCGCGTTCGACAGGGTCGTCGCGCTCGCCCCCGGGTAGGTCGCGCTGATCGTCACCTGCGGCGGCGCGACGTCGGGATATTGCGCGATCGGCAGGCCGAGAATCCCGCCCACGCCCGCGAGCATGACGATGATCGCCAGCACCCAGGCGAAGATCGGCCGGTCGATGAAGATGCGTGAGATCATAGCTCGGGTTCAGCTGGCCTTGGCCGAGCTGCCCCCGCTGCCCTGGCCGGTCGTGCCGCCCGGACCAGCGCCCGCATTGCCCGGACCGCCGCCCTTGCCCTTGCCCTTCTGCGGCGGCTTGATGACCTGCGGCGTGTTGGCGGGGACCGGGCGGACCTGCTGGCCCGACTTCAGTAGCGCAAGCCCTTGGGTGATGATCCTGTCGCCCTGATTGACGCCCTGCGTGACGACCCAATAAACACCTTGGACCCGCTCCGCCTTGACCGTGCGCTGGACGGCCTTGTTGCCCGCACCGACGACGTACAGCGTCGCATTGCCCTTCTGGTCGTGCGACACCGCCTGCTGCGGGACGAGATAGGCGTCGTGGTTGATCGCTTGCGCGAATTGCGCGCGCGCGAACATTCCGGGCAGCAGGACGCCCTTCGGGTTCGCGAAGCGCGCGCGCAGCGTCACCGTACCCGTCGCCTGGTCGACAACGACCTCCGAGAACTCGACGGTGCCGGTCAGGCCATAGTCGCTGCCATCGGCGAGCTGGAGCCGGACCACTGCGCGCGTCGGCGTTACCCCGTTCTGGTCCGCGAGCTGGCGTCGCAGCGCAAGCAGGTCCGCCGAGGATTGCTGGATGTCGACATAGATCGGGTCGAGCTGCTGGATGGTCGTCAGCGCTTGTGTCTGGCTGGTCGTCACCAGCGCGCCGACGGTGAAGTCCGACCGCCCGATCCGCCCGGAGATCGGCGCGGGCACGGTGGTGAAGCGCAGGTTGATCCGCGCGGTCTCAAGCGCGGCGCGGGTCTGCTGGATCGACGCCTGCCCCTGCTGCGCTTGCGCGACCGCGTTGGTATATTCCTGTTGGGACACCGCCTGGATCTTGGCGAGCGGGGCATAGCGCGCGGCCAGCGTCTGCGACGCGGCGGCGCTCGCCTGCGCGCTGGCGAGGTTCGCCGACGCCTGGTTGACCGCCGCCTTGTAGAGCGAGGGGTCGATCTGGTACAGCGGCTGGCCCGCGCGCACGATCGAGCCTTCGACAAACAGCCGTTTCTGGATCAGGCCGCTGACCTGCGGGCGGACGTCCGAGCTCTGGTACGCGACCACGCGCCCGGCGAGATCGGCGGTGATCGGCGTGCTGGTCGGTTGAACGAACACATAGCCGACCTGCGGCGGCCCCTTGGGTGCGCCCGCGCCCTTGCCGCCGCCTTGCCCCTGACCCGACCCATGGCCGCACGCGGCGAGCACCAGCGCCAGTGCGGGGACGAAGAGGAGCGTTCGGTCGGTTATCGGCAGCAAGTTTGCCCCATCGAGCTGGGTGGGCCGGACGCTTACGGGTGGCCCGACGCGGGAGCCGCCTTTAACGCTTTTTTGTGCAGGTGCGAAACCCACGTCGATCAACAAAGTGTCGTTATTTGTCGCAAGCCCGTCCGCCGCGCGGCTTTACGCCGCCGAAGGTTGCGGCAATAGCGCTCGGCACCGTCGGCGTTTGCGCCGCGGCTCTCTTTGCAAAGAGGCAGGAATGCGGACATGGTTGGTTGGCGCGGCGTTGCTGGCGATGACGGGCGCGGGCATGTCCGCTGAAGCGCAGGCAGCGCCCACCGCGCAGCCTGCGGCCGCGCAGAAGCTGACGCTGGCGCGGGTGTTCGGCAATCCCGACCTCGCGGGCACGCAGCCGCGCGCGCTTCGGCTGTCGCCCGACGGGACGCTGCTCACCTCGCTGCGCAACCGCGCCGACGAGAAGGAGCGATACGACCTGTGGGCGACCGACACGCGCACGGGGGTGAGCCGGATGCTGGTGGACAGCAAGCGCGTCGGCTCGGGCGCGGACCTGTCCGAAGCGGAGAAGATGCAGCGCGAGCGCGCGCGGATCGGCGGGCAGCGCGGGATCGTTGCGTATGACTGGGCCCCGGACGGCTCGGCGATTCTGGTGCCGCTCGATGGCGACCTTTTCCTGGCCGCGCTCGACGGCGGCGTGCGACGGCTGACGAACATGCCCGGGGGGCAGCTCAACCCGGTCATCAGCCCGAAGAGCGGCTATGTCAGCTTTGTGCGCGGGCAGAACCTGTTCGTGCAGCCGCTGGCGGGCGGGGCCGCGCGGGCGATCACGACCGGCGGCGCGGGGACAGTGCATTGGGGCGAGGCGGAGTTCGTCGCGCAGGAGGAGATGCACCGCGACACCGGCTATTGGTGGTCCCCCGACGAGGCGCACATCGCGGTGGAGCGACTCGACGAGGCCCCGGTCGGGGTGGTGACCCGCGCCGCGATCGGCGCGAACGGGACCAAGGTCTATGACCAGCGCTACCCCGCCGCGGGGACGCCCAATGTGCTGGTGCAGCTGTGGGTGATGCGTCCGGACGGCTCGGGGCAGGTGAGGGTGGATCTGGGCACCAACCCCGACATCTACCTCGCCCGGGTCGACTGGACGCCGGATGGCAAGACGCTGCTCGTCCAGCGTGAGAGCCGCGACCAGAAGACGCTCGATATACTCCGCGTCGATCCGGCGACGGGGAAGAGCAGCGTGTTGTTCACCGAGCACTCTGGCGCGCGCAGCTGGCTCAACCTGTCCGACGCCTATCACCTTATGCCCGACGGCAGCTTGATCTGGTCATCGGAGCGCGACGGCTATCGTCACCTCTACCGCTTCGCGGACGGGCAATGGACGCAGCTGACGCATGGGGCCTGGGTCGTGACCGATCTGGTCGGCGTCGATGAGAAGGCAGGCCGCGTCTACTTCACCGGCACCAAGGACGACGTGCTCGAGCAGCAGCTCTACGCGCTCGACCTTCAGCATCCGGGCGAGCCGACCCGGCTGACCGAGCGCGGCTGGACGAACGCGGCGACGATGGATGCGAGCGCGACGCGGCTGATCGTCTCGCGGTCCAACCCCGCCCAGCCGCCGCAGCAATATCTCACCGACACGACCGGCGCGCGCGTGGCGTGGATCAACGAGAACGCGGTCGCGGCCGCGGACCATCCATACCACCCCTATCTCGCTGCGCACCGGCCGACGCAATTCGGGACGCTCAGGGCGGCGGACGGGACTAAGCTGCAATGGGAGATGATCACGCCGCCGCTCGTCCCCGGTAGACGCTACCCGGTGTTCTTCCAGCATTATGGCGGTCCCGGCACCGGCCAGCAGGTGACGCGCGGATGGGGCGGGGCGCTCGCGCAGTACCTCGTCAGCCAAGGGTGGATATTCTTCCAGATCGACAATCGCGGCTCCTACAACCGCGGCAAGGCGTTCGAGGACCAGATCTATCGCGCCATGGGGACGGTGGAGGTCGCCGACCAGCTCGCGGGCGCGACCTACCTCAGGTCGCTGCCGTTCGTCGCGCCGGACAAGATCGCGACCTACGGTTGGTCGTACGGCGGCTATATGACGCTCAAGATGCTCGAAGCGAACCCGGGCGTGTACGCGGCGGGGGTGTCGGGCGCGCCGGTGACGAAGTGGGAACTGTACGACACGCATTATACCGAGCGCTACATGGGCGACCCCCGGACCGACGGCGCGGCTTACACCCGCTCCGACGCGCTCACCGACGCGCTGAACATCCGTGATCCGCTGTTGCTGATCCACGGCATGTCCGACGACAATGTCGTGTTCGAGAACTCGACCATGTTCGCGGCCAGGATGCAGGCGGGCGACAGGCCGTTCGAGATGATGTTCTACCCCGGCTATACGCACCGCGTCGCGGGGCCGGGGATCAGCGAGCATGTCTGGGGCACGATCCTGAACTTCCTCGACCGCGAGGTGGTCAACAAACCTGCCCGGTAACGGCTTGGCGAGCGAGGCGCGTGGCCCTATCGCCCGCGCCGAACGGAGATAGTCATGGGTTACAGGATCGTGGTCGCGGGCGCGACGGGCAGCGTCGGGCGCGAGATGGTCAACATCCTCGCCGAGCGCGAGTTTCCCGCCGACGAGATCGCGGTGCTCGCCTCCTCGCGCAGCCAGGGCGACGAGATCGAGTATGGCGACACCGGCCGGATGCTCAAGGTGGGGAATATCGAGCATTTCGACCCCGCCGGCTGGGACATGGCGCTGTTCGCGATCGGGTCGGAGGCGACCAAGGTGTACGCGCC
>CAXTTU010000126.1:0-8893 GCA_964247225.1 uncultured Sphingomonas sp.
GACCGCGTCGGCGAGGATGTCGACGCCGCGCAGGATGCGCTCGCGCGCGTCGCGGCTGAATTTCACGTCCTTGGCTGCCATGTGGCTACCCTTTCATATAAGTGGAAACAGAGGAACCTGACCTATGATGGGTCAGCCGACGATCCCCAGGATGTCGGATTCCTTCATGATCAGCAGGTCCTCGCCGTCGACCTTGACCTCGGTGCCCGACCATTTGCCGAACAGGATCTTGTCGCCGGGCTTGACCTCGAGCGGGTGGACTTCGCCGCTCTCATTACGCGCGCCGGTGCCGGCGGCGACGACCTCGCCCTCCTGCGGCTTTTCCTTGGCGGTGTCGGGGATGATGATCCCGCCTGCCGTCTTCTCTTCCGCCTCGACCCGGCGGACGAGGACGCGATCGTGCAACGGACGAAAGTTCATCGCGTGGTGTCCCTTTCAGATAATGATTGGCACTCACGGAGCGCGAGTGCCAGCAGGGCTCATATGTGGGGGCGGTGGAGCGGCGTCAACGGCGCGGGGGAACAAAAATCAATCACCGGCCTGCTCGCCCTCGCCTGCGTCGATGGACGTTCGCCGGGCCATGCACTAGCAAGTCGGTATGACAGATGTTCGCGAGCCCGTCGCTCCCCGCTACCCCGAGCCTTACCCCGCCCCCCGTCGCCGGTCGAGCCTATTGCGGAGCGCCTGGGCGTTGCTGGTCGGCGTCAAGGACGCGCTGGTGCTCGTCGCGATGCTGTTGTTCTTCGGCCTGTTGTCCGCCGCATTGCTGGTGCGGCCGAGCCACGGCCCGGTCGGCGACGGCGCGCTGCTGCTCAAGCTCGACGGGCCGATCGTCGAGCAACCATCCGAGCAATCGACCTTTGCGTTCGCAAGCGGTCAGCGCGCCGCGCACGAATATCGCCTCCGCGACCTCGTCCGCGCGATCGACAAGGCGCGCGGCGACACTTCGGTCAAGGCGATCGTGCTCGACCTCGACGAGTTCGGCGGCGCCTACCCGGCCGCGCTCGACGAGGTAGGCGCGGCGCTCGCCCGCGCGCGCGCGGCGGGCAAGCCGGTGCTCGCCTATGCGACCGCGTACACCGACAGCAGCTATCGTCTCGCCGCGAACGCGAGCGAGGTGTGGATCAACCCGATGGGGGGTACGTTGTTCACCGGCCCGGGCGGGTCGCAGCCTTATTATAAGGGACTTATCGACAAGCTCGGTGTCACCGCGCACGTCTACCGCGTCGGCAAGTACAAGAGCTACGTCGAGCCCTATACGCGCACCGAGGCCTCGCCCGAGGCTAGGCAAGAGGTAGTCGCGCTCTACCGCGTGCTGTTCGACGGGTGGCAGCAGGCGATTCACCATGCGCGGCCCAAGGCTGAGGTCGCGCCGTTCCTGACCACGCCCGACAAGGTGATCGGGGCGACCGGCGGCGACATCGCGCAGGCAGACTTGCGCGCGGGACTGGTGGACCATCTCGGCGACCGCCTCGCCTTTGGCAAGCGCGTCGCGCAGTTCGCGCCCGCGGAGGGCAAGCGCGCGGCGGGGTCGTTCAAGACGATCGATTACCAGGATTATGTCGCCATCAACCCGCTGCCGCGCGGCGGCGACGCGATCGGCATCGTGACGGTCGCGGGCGATATCGTCGACGGCAAGGCGGGACCGGGATCGGCGGGCGGCGACACGGTCAGCAAGGCGATCCTCGACGGGCTCGCGACCAAGGACCTGAAGGCGATTGTGCTGCGCGTCGACTCGCCCGGAGGCTCGGCGCTCGCGTCCGAGAAGATCCGCCAGGCGCTGCTCCAGGCCAAGGCGCAGGGCTTGCCGGTGATCGTATCGATGGGCTCGATCGCGGCGTCGGGTGGCTATTGGGTGTCGACCGCGGGCGACGCGATCTTCGCGCAGCCCAACACGATCACTGGATCGATCGGCATCTTCGCGGTGATCCCGACCTTCGAGAATGCCTTGAAGAAGATCGGCGTCACCACCGACGGCGTGCGCACCACGCCCCTGTCCGGCCAGCCCGATATTCTCGGCGGAACGACCCCGGTCGCGGACGCGGTGTTCCAGGCAGGGGTCGAGCATGGCTATCACGACTTCATCGGCCATGTCGCCAATGCGCGGCACCTGACGCCGCAACGGGTCGACGAGATCGGCCAAGGGCGCGTGTGGGACGGCGGCACCGCACACCAGATCGGGCTGGTCGACCGGTTCGGCACGCTCGACGATGCGGTCGCAGAGGCGGCGCGCCGCGCGCATCTCGACCCCAAGAACGTCCATGCCGAATATCTGGAGAAGAAGCCGTCGGGTCTGTCCGCGTTGCTCCAGCAATTGAGCCGCAACCGCGAGGACCGCGACGATGATGACGCGGGCGAGGACATGTTCGCGCGCACCGCCGTTGTGCAGCGGGCGACGCTCGCGCGCGCGCTGGGCGACGCGCGGCGGCTGGCGATGGGCGCTTCGGTGCAGGCGCGCTGTCTGGAATGCGTCGGGCTGGGCCCGATGACGGCGGACCCGGGCGATGCGAAGCTGATGGACCTGCTGCTGGCGCGGCTGGGCTGGTGAGATGATCCGGCCTGCGCACCTCGACGATGCAGGCGCGGTGGCGGCGATCTACGCGCCCGAAGTGTTGGAGGGCGTCGCGACATTCGAGCTCGACCCGCCTTCGACGGCCGACATCGCGCGGCTGATGGCGGCGGGGCAGGGCCGCTATCCCTGGCTGGTGTGGGAAGCGGGCGCGGTCGCTGGTTTTGCTTATGCGAGCGCGTATCGGGCGCGAGCCGGATATGCGCGCACGGTGGAGACCACGATCTATGTGGCCCGATCCGCGCAGGGCAAAGGCGTCGGGCGGCGGCTCTACCAGGCGCTGATCGAGCGCCTGACCGCAGACGGGTTCACGCAGGCGCTGGGCGTCATCTCGCTCCCCAACGCGGCCTCGGTCGCGCTCCACGAGGCGCTCGGCTTCCGCCCCGTCGCGCGGCTGGAGCGGGTAGGGTGCAAGTTCGGTCGCTGGCTCGACGTGGGCTATTGGCAGCGCGGGCTGGCCGGGGAGTAGCGCGCACGCCCGGCGACTTGCGCACGGCGCGGTCGTCGCGCATCGAGCGGGCATGAACGATCCGGGCGAGATCAAGCGACTGGGCGAGCACCGCAACGCGTTCGGGTTCCTGCGCCTGCTGTTCGCCTCACTGGTGATCGTGTCGCATGTGCCCGAACTGGCCGACGGGAACCGCGGCCGCGAGTTGCTCACCCGCCTGTTCGGCACGGTGTCGTTCGGCGAGTTCTCGGTCGACGGCTTCTTCCTGATCAGCGGTTATCTGATCACGGGCAGCTTCCTCAAGGACGCGCGCGCGCTGCCGTTCCTCAGCAAGCGGGTCGCGCGCATCTACCCCGCGTTCATCGTCGCCTGGCTGGTCTGCTGGCTCGTCGTCACGCCGCTGGCGACCGTGCCGCGCGGCGGGTTGGGCGGGGAGACGCTGGTCGGGTCAGTGAAGCAGATGCTGGAGCTGAAGCCGATGTTCGGGCACGGCGTCTTCCCGGGCTCGGCCTATCCGGTGGTCGATGGGGCGATGTGGACGATCGCCTATGAGTTCCGCTGCTACCTGCTCGTGCTGGCGATGGGACTGGCCGGGGCGCTGCGGCGGCGGTGAATCGCGCCGCTGCTCGGGGCGGCGGTCTTCGCAGCGTTCGAGCTGGTGCCCGCGACGTCGCTGCACCGGATCGTCGGCGTGCTGCCCGTCTATGACCTGTGGCTGGGCGAGCCGAAGGATACGCTCCGGCTGACGGGCGCGTATCTGATGGGCATTTCGTTCTTTCTGTACCGGGATGCGATCGTGTTCACGCGGTCGCGGGTGGCGGTCGCGGCGGTGTTGCTGGTGGCGGGGCTGTTCGTACCCAAGCTCGCCGAGCCCGCTTTGGCGACCGCAGGGGCGTACCTCCTGTTCGCGGTGGCGCTGCAGAGCCGGGGCGGCTTGCTCACGCGGATCAACAATCGCGATGACATCTCCTACGGCGTGTACCTTTACGCCTGGCCCGCCAACAAGCTGTTGCTCTGGTACTTCCCCGCCCTGCCGCTCGTTGCGGTCGGCGCGCTCACCTTCGCGGCGGCGTGCGCGTGCGGGTGGCTGAGCTGGCACGCGCTGGAAAAGCCGATCATGCGCCGGGTCCGCTGGCCGCGTCAGTCGCGCGATTTCAACCGCCGCGTCGGCGCGTGAAAGTCGGGCGGCTTGTCCGCGACCCAGGCGACGAAGCGCGCCACCGCCGGGATCGCGCGTACCGCGTCGAGGTCGCCGTCGGTGCGCGCAAGGTCGGCATTGCTCACCGCCGCGTGGATCGCGCGGTGGCAGATCGGGTGAACGGGCACCGTCTCGCGCCCGCCCTCGCTCTTGGGCACCGGGTGGTGCCACTCCACCTTGCGCCCGAGCGCGCGCCCGCACAGCGCGCAGGTCTCGGGCGGCGCGGGCGGCGGCAGCGCGTCGAGCGCAGCGGCGGCGAGCCGGCGCTTGATGCGGCCGCGGGTCATGGAGCGGCAGCGCCTGCCATGTTCATTGGCATGTAAACGCGGTCAGGCGAGCGTTGTGCCGAAATCGAACGTCGCTTGGCAGTGGAACTGACACAGGAGAACTAGCGAGGGTTTAGAACGATAGCTAGCTTCGTAGCGAGGCTGCGTAGGGCATCGGGTCTCCGCCGGATTAGGACCGCTTGCCACCGAAGGCGAAGCGGTTACGGTGCTCACCATTCACGTCACGCAGGGGAGCGTAGCATGTGGCATGTGGAAGCGGCGCTGAAGCATCTGAACGCTCACGCGCACAGGGGCAGCTTGGGTCGATGCGCCCAATATGTTCGCGAAGCGGTGGAGGCCGAAGGCGTCACGCTTGTTCATCACGTTTCGGCCAAAAGCTATGGCAGCAGCCTGACTCGTGTCGGTTTCCAGAACGTGGGTGCAGTCAGCGGCGATTTCCAGGCGGGGGACGTTGGGATCATCCAGCCGATACGCGGTCATCCGCACGGGCACATCTGCATGTATAATGGCCGACACTGGGTGTCCGATTTCATCCAGTAACATGGCTTCTACCCCGGGGCGGGCTATCGCAAGCACAAGCCGCCTTATACCGCTTACCGGTACCCGGGTGCAGACTCGACGAGTGCGGCCGTGAGCCAGGTTCAACAGGCAGCTAGTGGAGCGCAATAACAATGGTCCGGCTATTATCCTGCTTTCTTCTCGCAATCGCCGGTTTGGGAGCGAGTTCTTCGCCGGCGGCCATTGTCGCGGTCAGCGCAAAGGCCCCCGATCAGGCGGCGCGGGACTTCTACGGCTGGTATGTGGGGCTTATGGCGCACGACAAGGAAGCGACCGATGACCCGGTCCGCTACACGCAATTCGTCAGTGCGCCGCTGCGCGCCCAAGTCAAGCGGCAGACCGACAGTCCGGCGGGGATGGACGTCGATTATTTTATCAAGGCGCAGGATTACCTGCCCGACTGGCCCGGCCACATCGCGGCCACCCCTGCGGCGGTCCGCGGCAATACATCGCGGACGACGGTAACGCTGGGGACCGACCGACGGCACCCCTGGCGGCTCGGCGTGGCGCTGGTCAAGGAAGCAGGAGAATGGCGTATCTCGCGTGTTCAACGGGCGAGTTGATCGCGGTGCATGTATTTCAGGCGAGGTGACGTAACGGTCCGAAGCCTAACCATGCTGGATTGAGCGCAGCGGCGGCGAGTCGGCGCTTGCTGCGCCAGCCTAGGCCGTCCGCGCCTTCATCGCCTCGATCAGCTTCTTCACGTCCTGCGACCGACCCCGCGGGCAGATCAGCACGTCGTTGCCGCTGGCGACCACGATCAGGTCCTCGACGCCGACCAGCGCGACGTGGATGCCGTCGCTGCGCACCAGACACCCCCGCGTGTCCACCGCCGTCACCTCGCCGCCATGTGCATTGCCGCTCGCATCGGTGTCGCTGATCGCGTGGAGCGCATCCCAGCTGCCAAGGTCGCTCCAGCCCATCGACACGGGCACTACCGCGACCCGCTCCGCCTTTTCCATAACCGCATAGTCGACCGACTCGTCGGGCGCGGCGGCAAAGGCGTCGCGGTCCGGGTACACGCGCGTCCCCTCGCGGCGCGCGCGCGTCATCGCTTCCTGCGCTGCGTGGAGCGTTTCGGGCGCGTGCGCGGCGAGCGCGCCGAGGAAGATGTCGGCGCGGAACAGGAAGATGCCGCCGTTCCACACATGGTCGCCCGCCGCCACCATCGCCTCGGCCCGCTCGCGCGGCGGCTTTTCGACGAAGCGCGCGACACGGTGGACGCCGGGCGCGAGTTCGTCGCCGATCTGGATGTAGCCATAGCCGGTTTCGGGCGCATCGGGGGTGATCCCGAAGGTGACCAGCCAGCCCTCGCCGACCAGCGGCAGCGCTGCGTCCACCGCGCGGTGGAATGCTTCGGGATCGGCGATGACATGGTCGGACGGCATCACCAGCAGCGCCGCCTCGCCCGCCCCCGCCGCCAGCGCGGCCAGCGCGATCGCAGGCGCGGTGTTGCGGGCGACGGGCTCGAGGATCAGCGCCTGCGCCTCTGCGGCCACCTCACCCAATTGCGCCTCCACCTCCTCCGCGTGGCGCGCGTTGGCGACCACGATCGGCTGGGCGAAGCGTTCACCCGCGGTGCGCCGCGCGGTGAGTTGAAGCATGGTCTCGCCCGCGGTCAGCGCGAGCAGCTGCTTGGGCCGCTCGGGCCGCGACATCGGCCACAGCCGCGTCCCCGACCCGCCGGACAGGATCACGGGAACGATGGCGGCGGGGTGCGGCATGGGTGGGCTCCGGGGGGCGGGGGCGGTGGCGCTTGTTCTAGATCAAGCCCGGGCGCGGGCAAAGGGTGTGACGCCATCCATCCCATCGCAAGAAAGTCTTAGCCATTTCCGGCGCAAGGCCCTGTCGGGATTGTTTACACGGGCGAGGTGCGCATGGTCAGGGTGTTCAGGCACTACGTCCCCCACCTCGTGCTGCTGCTCGGCCTCCTCGACGCGGGCGTGCTGCTCGCCTCGGCGGAGCTCGGCTGGGTGGTGCGCGCGCATCAGATCGACATGGCGGTGACGCCCGCGCTCACCCGCGCGCCGCAGCTGCTCACCTTCGCCGCCAGCCTGTTGCTGGCGATGGTGGGCGTCGGCGTCTATTCGCCCGAGTCGCTTCATTCGGTGCGGCAGGCGACCGCGCGGCTGCTGGTCGCAATCGCGCTCGGCGTGATCGTGCAGAGCGTGTTGTTCTTTGTCGTGCCGGGGCTCACTTTCTGGCGCTCCAACCTCTTGTACGCGATGACGGTGTCGGCGGTGCTGCTGGTCGCGGTACGCATCTCGCTCGCGCAGGTGGTGCGCGGGGAGGCGCTCAAGCGGCGGGTGGTGGTGCTGGGCGCGGGGCCGCGCGCGGGCAGGCTGGAGGGGCTGGCGAAGCGACCGGGCGCGAGCTTCTGCGTTGCGGGCTATGTCGCGATGACGGCGGGCGCGCGCGCGGTGGCGCAGGCGACCGCGCGCGAGGACATTCCCAACCTCGCCGAGCATGTCGTCGCCCTGCGCGCGCAGGAGGTGGTGCTGGCGTTGGAGGAGCGGCGCAACGCCTTGCCGCTCGCCGACCTGCTCCGCATCCGCACCACGGGGGTGCATGTTACCGACCTGTCGAGCTTTCTGGAGCGCGAGACGGGGCGCGTCGACCTCGCCTCGGTCAACCCGTCCTGGCTGATCTTCTCCGACGGCTTCTCGTCGGGGCGGGTGCTGTCGGGGTTGTTCAAGCGCGGGTTCGACATCGTCGTCAGCCTCCTGCTGCTGGTGTTCATGGCCCCGGTGCTGATCCTGACGATGCTGGCGATCAAGCTGGAAAGCCGCGGGCCGGTCTTCTATCGCCAGCGCCGCGTCGGGTTATTCAACGAACCGTTCGACATCCCCAAGTTCCGCTCGATGCGCACGGACGCCGAGGCCGCGGGCAAGGCGGTGTGGGCGATGAAGAACGACCCGCGCGTCACCCGCGTCGGGCGGCTGATCCGCAAGGTGCGCATCGACGAGATCCCGCAGGCGTGGAGCGTCCTCAAGGGCGAGATGAGCTTTGTCGGCCCGCGCCCCGAACGGCCGCAATTCGTCGAGTCGCTGGAAGGCCAGCTGCCCTTCTACGCCGAGCGGCACATGGTGAAGCCGGGCATCACCGGCTGGGCGCAGATCAACTATCCCTACGGCGCGTCGATCGATGATGCGCGGCACAAGCTCGAATACGACCTCTATTACGCGAAGAACTACTCGCCGTTCCTCGACCTGCTGATCCTGCTCCAGACGCTGCGCGTGGTGCTGTGGCCGGAGGGCGCGCGGTGAGGAGGGCGATATGCCCGCGACCGTGACGCTTGCGCTTTGGTCGCTCGCGGCGCTCGGCTTCGGGCTGCTGGCGGTGGCGCAGGTGCGGCGGGTCGGCGAGGGGCTGCCGCGCCGCGCGTTCGTGGCGGCGCTGGGGGCAACCGCGTTCTGGGCGCTGGCGCTGGCGGGGCTGGGCGCGGGGGAGCTCGCGACCCGGCTGGCGGAGGCGGCGCGGACGCTTGCCTGGCTCGCGTTCACCGGCGCGCTTGCCCGCCGCGGCGACGCGCAGGCGCGCTGGAGCGTCGCGGCGCTCTATGGCGTGGTTGCGTGCGTGGTACTTCTCGGCGCTGGGCTCGGCGTCGCGGAGGCGTTGGTGCGCCGGCCCGCGCTGGTCGCGGTGCTCAACGACGCGCGGCTGATATTGAGGATGATGGTCGCGGTCAGCGCGCTGGTGCTGACCCATCATCTGCATGCGGCGACGGCGGAGCGCGCGAGCGGGGGCCTGCGCGTCGTGGTCGCGGCGCTGGCTGCGATGTGGGCGCTCGACCTCGTCTGCTATGGAAGCGCCTACCTCGCCGGGGGCTGGCC
>CAXTTU010000127.1:0-8851 GCA_964247225.1 uncultured Sphingomonas sp.
GACGGGGACGCGACTTCATCGCGCGGCATGGCGAAACGGTGTTCAACGCCGCCGCCCGGCTGCAGGGCGACCACCCGCACACGCCGCTGACGCGGGCCGGGTTCGCGCAAGCGGACGAGATGGGCGCGGCGCTGGCGCGGTACCTGGGGCCGGGCGCGAAGCTGACCTTGTGGGCGTCGCCGACCGGGCGCGCGTTGCAGACGCTGGCGGTGGTGGCGGAGCATGTCGGGGCGGACTGGCACGGGGCGTGGACGGACGCGCGGCTGGTTGAGATCGGCATGGGCGCGTGGGGCGGGCGCTATTATCGCGAGGTAATCGAGGAGGTCGGCCCCGTGGTCCTCCCCGGCGGACTGCTCCGGCCCGCGCCCGATGGCGAGGATTATCCCGCGATCGCGGCGCGGGTGAGCGGGTGGTTGGCAGACACCGACGATGACGCGGGCGACCGGCTGGTGGTGATGCACGGCATCTCCAGCCGGGTGTTGCGCGGGGTGATGACCGGGGCGGCGGTTGCGGAGGTGGGAGCACCCGTCGCGCCGGGGCTGCCGCAGGGCTCGCTGGTGATGATCGGGGATGGGCGCGAGACGGTGATCCACCTCGGCGCGGGCCACGCGCCCGCATGAGCGTGGTGCTCGCGCTCCTGTTTGCCGTGACCGGACGCGAGTCGTTGGGGGTGTGGGATGGCTGGGGTGCGTTCCGCGACTCGGCACCGCGCCGCTGCTTCGCGGTCGCCGTCCCCGCGCGGACGGCCACGCGGGCGAGCGGGCGACCGTTCGCCAGCATCGCCAGCTGGCCCGCCCGCGCCCGCCGCGAAGTGGTGTTCGTGCGCCTCAGCACGCCGCGCGACGAGCGCGCGCCCGTGACGCTGTCCGTCGGCGAGCGCCGCTTCCGCCTTATCGGGCGGGGCGCGGGCGTGTGGAGCCCCGACCCCGCCACCGACCGCGCGATCGTCGCCGCGCTGCGCGGCGAGCGGAGCATGAGCATCGAGGCGGTGGCCCCGAACGGCCGCCCCTTCGCCGACACCTACCTCCTCTCGGGCGCAGCGACGGCGGTCGACGCGGCGACGCTGGCGTGCCTCGGCACGCGATGAAGCCACTCGCAATCCGCGCGGGGCGTGTTACGCTCGCCTGATGGGACTCCGATTTCGCAAGACCATCTCCGTGCTTCCCGGCGTGCGGCTCAACATCAGCAAGAGCGGCGTCAGCGCCAGCATCGGCACGAAGGGCGCGACGATCAACATCGGTCGCAAGGGCGCGCGCGGCACCGTCGGCTTGCCCGGCACCGGCCTTTCCTATTCGGAGAAGCTGCCGATGCCGGGCGACCGGCCCGGTCGCGAGCCGTCGCTGCTGGGCAAGGTCGTCGGCTGGCTGTCCCGGTCCTGACCGGAGCCGGTGGGCGGTGGCGCACGCGGCGTCCCGGCCGTCGCACGGGTATCACCATCGCGGAAACAGCCACTCCCCACTCCCGCCCGTTTTGTTAATCCGGCCGAAGCTATCGGGAGCCTCGTCATGATCCTCGTCAACGCCGCCAACGGACAGCAGGGCAAGCTGCTCGTCCCCAAACTCCTGGCGGCGGGCGCACAGGTGCGCGCGTGCGTCCGGTCGGAGCGGTCCGCCGCCGAACTCACCGCGGCGGGCGTCGCCGACGTGGTGGTGGGCGACCTCGCCGACCCGGCGCTGATCGCGCGCGCGGTTGAGGGCGTCGAGGCGGTGTACCATGTCTGCCCCGGCCTCCATCCGCAGGAGCGGGCGCTGGGCATGGCGTGGATCGACGCCGCGCGCGCGGCGGGCGTGCGGCACTTCGTGTTCAGCTCGGTGCTCCACGCGATCCTGACCGACCTCGTCCAGCACGAGATCAAGCGCGACATCGAAGAGCATCTGCTCTCCTCCGACCTTGACTTCACCATTCTCCAGCCGACGATCTACATGGCCCCGCGCCGGTTCGGGAAGGTGTTCGAGACAAAGGTGCTCAAGACCGGCTGGTCGCTCGACCGGCAGCAGTCGCTGGTCGACCTCGGCGATGTGACCGATGTCGCCGCCGCGGTGCTGACCGACCGCGAGCGCCACGCGGGCGCGACCTATGAGCTTGTCGGCCCCGGGCGCATGACCGCGCGCGACATGGGCGAGATCATCGGGCGCGTTATCGGTGAGCCGATCCGGGTCGAGCGGGTCGACGCCGACACCTATATCCGCAACCTGTTCGGCGTGGCGGACCTGTCGACGCTGCCGCACGAGGCGAGCGTCGGGCGCTCGCTCGACCTGCGGTACAGCAGCAACGATTTCGTCGGCAACCCCAACGTGCTCACCTGGCTGCTCGGCCGCGCGCCGACCAGCTTCGAGCAGTTCATCGCGCGGCTCCACGCCGCCTCCGCCGACGCGGCGCGGACGCCCGTATCGGCATAGGAGCGGGCCACGCCCGTGGCGTTTGGCGCGCATTTGGCCTATATGCGTGCCATGCAGACAGAGCTGGCCGCCACCATGCCCATCCCCGGGCACATCGACCCCGTGCCGGTGCCGCGCGCGCCCGTGGCGCGGGCGGACGGGCGCGTCGACCTGATCGGCCTGTCCAAGGATCAGCTGCGCGCCGCGCTCGCCGATGCGGGGATGGACGCGCGCCAGGCGAAGCTGCGCGCCAAGCAGATCTGGCACTGGCTGTACAATCGCGGCGCGACCGAGTTCGCGCAGATGACCGATATCGCGAAAGCACAGCATCCTTGGCTGGAGCAGCGCTTCGTCGTCGGGCGGCCCGAGGTGGTCGAGGCGCAGGTGTCCACCGACGGCACGCGCAAATGGCTGCTCCGCTCGCCCGACGCGCATGATTATGAGATGGTATTCATCCCCGACGCCGACCGGGGGACGTTGTGCGTGTCGAGCCAAGTCGGCTGCACGCTCAACTGCCGCTTCTGCCACACCGGCACGATGCGGCTGGTCCGCAATCTCACTGCGGGCGAGATCGTCGGGCAGGTGATGCTCGCCCGCGACGCGCTGGGCGAGTGGCCGTCGCAGCCCGAGGGGCGTATGCTCACCAACATCGTGATGATGGGCATGGGGGAGCCGTTGTATAATTTCGACAATGTTCGCGACGCGCTGCGGCTGGTGATGGACGGCGACGGACTGGGCCTTTCGCGGCGGCGGATCACCTTGTCGACCAGCGGCGTGGTGCCGATGATGGCGCGCGCGGGCGAGGAGATCGGCGTCAACCTCGCGGTGTCGCTCCACGCGGTGACCAAGGAAGTGCGCGACGAGATCGTGCCCTTGAACCGCAAATACGGCATCGACGAGCTGCTCGCCGCCTGCGCGAACTACCCGGGCGCGAACAACGCGCGGCGGATCACGTTCGAATATGTCATGCTCCGCGACAAGAACGATTCGGACGCGGACGCGCGCGAGCTGGTGCGGCTCCTCCGCCACTACCGCCTGCCCGCCAAGGTGAACCTGATCCCGTTCAACCCCTGGCCCGGCGCGCCTTACGAATGCTCCAGCCCCGAGCGGGTGCGCGCTTTCTCGACGATCATCTTCGAGGCGGGGATCAGCGCGCCCGTCCGCACCCCGCGCGGCCGCGACATCGACGCCGCGTGCGGGCAGCTCAAGACGGCGGCGGAGAAGAAGGGGCGGGCGGAGCTGGATCGGCTGGCGGCGGAGAAGATGGCGGCGCTGGGGTGAAACGCTGTTTCTTGCCGCAGTTATGAGTAGGACGGAACAGTGCCGCTCCTTTATTATCCGTCGCCCGGCGAGATCGTCGTTTGCCGCTATGACGAACAGGTGATCGAACCGGAGATGCGCAAGACGAGGCCCGCGATGGTCGTGGGTCCACGGCTGCGCGGGCGCGGTCGGCTCGTGACGGTGGTGCCGCTGAGCACCACCGAGCCGAGCGAGATAAGCGATTATCACTGCCGCATTGTCCTGCAGCAAGCATTGCCCAAGCCGTTTGATGCAATGGTCATGTGGGCGAAATGCGATCTGGTGTCGTCGGTGTCGCTCGACCGTCTGGACCGGTTCAGGCAGCCGCGCGGTCGTGACGGCGGCGCGAGGCGCTGGATAACGGGGCGTGTGTCGCCCGACCAGTTGCGCGATGTAAAACGCGCCGTGCTCGCCGGGCTGGGATTCGCCGCCTTGACAAATCAGGTCTGAAAACGTAACTAACAATAGTTCCCGCGCTGCGGAAGCATCGGGCTTGGAGACTGTTTCGAAAGAGGCAGCCGACTCCGCACTTGCGATAACAAGCTGGCGGGGTCGTTGTGATGGGAAAGGCCGCCTTCGGGTGGCCTTTCTTGTTTGTTGGACCGGTGCCTTTCCCCTTCGCGAGATCGATCGGATGAATGCATGAGCACCGGCGGCGTCGGTCACTATCTCCTCCCCCTCGCCGCCGGCGTCCTCGGCGGGGCGATGAATGCGCTGGCGGGGGGTGGCACGTTCGCGACCCTGCCCGCGCTGATCGCGCTCGGGCTGCCCGCCAATACCGCCAATGCGACCAGCAACGTCGCGCTGCTGCCGGGCGCGGCGACGAGCGTGTGGGCGTTTCGCGATGAGATCGGGCCGGTGGGGGGCGTGGATCCGCGGCTGCTGGGCGCGATCACCTTTGCCGGCGGGCTGGCGGGAAGCGCCTTGCTGGTCGCGACGCCGACGCATGCGTTCGACCTGATCATCCCGTGGCTGCTGTTGTTCGCATTCGTCGTCATCGCGGTCGGCAAGCGGGCGGCAGAGGCGTTGCGGTCGCGCGTCAGCATCGGGCGGCGGACGCTGATCGGCGCGCAGGCGCTGCTGGGCGTGTATGGCGGCTATTTCGGCGGCGGCGTGGGGCTGATGACCACCGCGGTCTATGGCCTGCTCGCGGGGGTCAGCCCCCGCGCGCTGTTCGCGCCGCGCACGCTGATGCTCGCGATCGCCAACGCGGCGGCGGCGATCGTCTTCATCGCGAGCGGGCTGGTTAGCTGGCGCGCGTGCCTGCCGATGCTGGCGGGGGCGGTGCTTGGGGGCTGGGCGGGCGCGCATCTCGGCAAGCGGCTGCCCGCGGGGGCGGTGAGGGTGTGGACGCTGCTGGTGACGGCGGTGACGACCGCGGTGTTCTTTTGGCGCGCCTATGCATAATCAGTCCGGCCTTTGCATCCTGAACAGCGCATCCTCGCGCGTTTCGAAGTAATCCGCGGGGCCGCCGCCGCGCGAGACCGGGTGGGCGCGAGCGGTCTGGTAGATGCCGCCCTCAAGCAAGGCAGGGTCGATGTGGATGAACACCGCCTCGCCGAACACCATCCATTGGTCGAGCGCCCGCCCATCGGCCGACTGTAGCTGCACCGTCTGCGTGTGCCGGCACTCGAACTGCACGGGCGAGCGCGCCACGCGCGGCGCGTCGACGGCGAGCGAGGCGAGCGGCTCCAGCCCCGCCGCCGCGAACTCGTCCACCTCGGCGGCGGTCGAGGTCGCGTTCATTGCCTCCGCCAGATCGCGGGTAACGAGGTTCCAGGTGAACACGCCCGTTTCGGCGATGTTGGCGACCGAGTGCTTCCGCCCCGTCGAGGAGAAACCGATGATCGGCGGGCGATAGTTGAACAGGTTGAAGAAGCTGTATGGTGCGAGATTGAACACCCCCGCCGCGGAGCGCGTGCCGATCCAGCCGATCGGACGCGGCGCGACGATCGCGTTCAAGGGATCGTGCGGCAGGCGATGCCCTTCCGCCGGACTGTAACTATGCCAATCTGTCATACGAACGGGTGAACGAGCCGCCGCGATAAGAGGGTGCAATGCAACGCCGACCTGATACGCTTTCGCCATGACCGCGCCGACCCCCGACCAGGCCTCGCGCCCCGAGCCGATCTACCGTCATCGCGTCGCGACGCGCGTATGGCACTGGATCAACGCGCTGGCGATCATCACTTTGCTCGGCTCTGGCATGATGATCTCCAACGCGCATCCGCATCTGTATTGGGGCAAGTACGGCGCGAACTTCGACCATCCATGGTGGAACCCACCGACCTTTCCCGGCTGGCTGACGATCCCGAGCAGTTACAACCTCGCGATGGGGCGCAGGTGGCATCTGTTTTTCGCGCTGGTGCTCGCCTTCGGGTTGCTCGGCTACATGATCGCGAGCCTCGTCAATCGGCACTTCCGCCGCGACCTGACCGTGCGCGCGCGCGAGCTCAGCCCGGCGCATCTGTGGAGCGACTTCAAGGCGCACCTAGCCTTTCGCTTCCATGACCCCGAACGACCGGGCGACTACAACATCTTCCAGAAGCTGAGCTACGTTTCGATCATCTTCGTCGCGCTCCCGCTGATGATCCTCACCGGGCTGGCGCTGTCGCCGGGGATGGACGCGGCCTGGCCGTGGCTGCTCGCGCTGCTCGGCGGGCGGCAGAGCGCGCGGTCGATCCATTTCCTCGCCGCGAGCGGGATCGGCTTGTTCACATTGGTCCATCTCGTGCTGGTGATTCTTGCGGGGACGCTGCCCGAGCTCAGGTCGATGATCACCGGCTGGTGGATCGCGCCGGGGGAGAAGCGGGCATGACGTTGCATCTCACCCGCCGCGCGCTGGTCGCGGGCGCGGGGCTCACCCTCGCGGGCTGCGACAAGCTCGGCAACGTGCCCGCCGTGCAACGCGTGCTGGCCAGCGCCGAGCCGCTCCACCGCAAGCTGCAGCGCAGCGTTGCCAGCCCGTACGCGCTCGCACCTGAGTACGCCCGCGCGGACATGTCGCCGATCTTTCGCGTCAACGGCACCGCCAACCCGAACACGCCCGCCTACAACGCGATGGTCGCGAACCGCTTCGCCGACTGGCGGCTGGAGATCGGCGGGCTCGTCGCGCGCCCGCTCAGCCTGTCGCTCGACCAGCTGCGCGCATTGCCCGCCCGGACGCAGATCACGCGGCACGATTGCGTCGAGGGGTGGAGCGCGATCGGGCAATGGCACGGGCCGATGCTGGGCAATCTGCTCCACGCCGCCGGGGTGCGCGCGGCGGCGCGCTATGTGGTGCTCACCTGCGCGGACCTGTTCGGTGGGCAGCCTTATTACGAGTCGCTCGACCTCATCGACGCGTTCCATCCGCAGACGATCCTCGCCTGGGCGATGAACGGCCACCCGCTCGCCGTCGAACATGGCGCGCCCGTCCGGCTCCGCGTCGAGCGCAAGCTCGGCTACAAGCAGGCGAAATACGTCATGCGGATAGACGCGGTCGCCGACTACGCCACCTTGCGCGGCGGCAAGGGCGGTTACTGGGAAGACTCAACCGGTTACGACTGGTATGCCGGGATCTGACCATCGCGCGAATTACCTTCCCGCTGCACGAAGGCTAACCTGCCTCAGCGAAACGGGTCTGGCGGGATCGTTTCGGGTCCGGTAGCGGGGGGCGGATGGCGCTGATCGACCGTTTCCTCACCCGCATGGTCAAGCGGGGCGAGCTCACCTTCATCGACGCGGACGGGCGTGAGCGCCGTTTCGGCAAGCCCGACCCGGATCTCGCGCCCGTCACCATCCGCTTCACCGACAATCGAGTCGTGCGCGACATCCTGCTCGACCCTTCGCTTGCCGCGGGCGAGGCGATCATGGACGGGCGGATCGTCGTCGAACAGGGCGACATCTTCGCGCTGGTCGAGATCGCGCAGGCGAACAGCCGTTACGAGGACGGCCGTCCCTCGGCCACCCGCCCTAGCACCTTGCGCAAATGGTGGGGCAAGGCGCGCCACCGGCTCGACACGCACAACGCCGCGCGCCGCTCCAAGCGCAACGTCCAGCACCATTACGATCTGTCCGACCGGCTCTACGACCTGTTCCTCGACGCCGACCGCCAGTACAGCTGCGCCTATTACACCGACCCGGCGAACACGCTGGAACAGGCGCAGGCGGACAAAAAGGCGCATATCGCCGCCAAGCTCCTGATCGAGCCCGGGATGCGCGTGCTCGACATCGGTTGCGGCTGGGGCGGCCTCGCGCTCTACCTGCATGAGAAGACCGGCGCGGAGGTGCTCGGCATCACGCTGTCGGAGGAGCAGCTGCGTGTCGCGCGCGCGCGCGCCGAGGCGGGGGGGGTGGCGGACCGCGTGCGGTTCGAGCTGATCGACTATCGCAACCTGACCGGCACGTTCGACCGTATCGTCTCGGTCGGCATGTTCGAGCATGTCGGGCCGGCCAATTACCGCACCTTCTTCGCGACCTGCCGCAACCTCCTGGCCCCGCAAGGCGTGGCGTTGATCCACACGATCGGGCGCGCGGACGGGCCGGGGTTCACCGACGCGTTCACGTCGAAATACATCTTCCCCGGCGGCTATATCCCTGCGCTGTCGGAGATGCTGCGCGCGAACGACGGGCTGAAATGGTTCGTCAGCGATGTGGAGGTGTTGCGGCTCCACTACGCCTATACACTCAGGGAATGGTACCACCGCACCGTCGCCGCCCGCGAGCAGATCGTCGCGCTGTATGACGAGCGTTTCTACCGCATGTGGTGCTTCTACCTCGCAGGCTCGCACGCGGCCTTCACCTGGGGGCAGCTCGTCAACTACCAGGTCCAGTTCACCCGCGACCGCCACGCGCTGCCGATCACGCGCGATTACATGATCGAGGGGGAGCGGGCCCTTGGGCTAAACCACGGCGGCGCGTAACGTCGCGCGGACCCCCGTCGCGGCCTGTTCATACTCCACCACCGATTGCAGGCTTTGCGCCATCGCGCGGATCAGCTTGGTGCCGAGCCCGGTCCCGCGCGGCTTGGCGTCGGCGGGCATGCCGATGCCGTCATCCTCCACCGCCAACCGGAACGCGGCGTCGCCGTCGCGCGCCAGCGCCACGCGCACCTCGCCCGATGCGCCGGGATAGGCGTATTTGCACGCGTTGCTGACCAGCTCGGTGACGATCACGCCGAGCGACACCGCGCG
>CAXTTU010000128.1:0-8802 GCA_964247225.1 uncultured Sphingomonas sp.
CGAGATGCTTGTCGAGCGTGAGCGGATAGTCGCGCACGCGGACGCCGGTGGCGTTGTAGACCGCGTTGGCGACCGCCGCGCCGACGCCGCACAGGCCGAGTTCGCCGACGCCCTTCGCCTTCATCGGGTTGGCCTTGTCGTCCGCCTCGTCGAGGAACACGACCTCCTGATGCGGAATGTCGGCATGGACCGGCACCTCGTATTGCGCGAGGTCGTGATTGATGAACAGGCCGAAGCGCTTGTCGACCGCCAGCTCCTCCATCAGCGCGCCGCCGACCCCCATCGTCATCGCGCCGATCACCTGGCCGCGCGCGGATTTGGGGTTGATGATGCGCCCCGCCGCGCACACCGCCAGCATCCGCCGGATGCGCGTCACGCCGGTATAGGCGTCGACGCCGACCTCCGCGAAATGCGCGCCGAAGGTGGAGAGCTGGTAGGTCTTGCCGAGGTCACCGAACTCGATCCTGTCCTCCGCAACCAGCTCACCCGCCGCGGCGGCCTGCCGGAGATCGCCCGAGCGGTTGCCGCTCCGGACGGTGCCGCCCGCGAACACCGCGTCCGCCGAGTTGAAGCCGAGCCGCTGCGCCACGGCCTCGCGCAGCTTGACGCAGGCGGCATAGACGCCCGCAGTCGCGTTGGCCGCACCGAACTGTCCGCCCGATCCGGCGGACACGGGGAAATCCGAATCGCCCAGCTTAACGATCACCGCCTCGGCGGGCACGCCCATCATCTCGCCCGCGGTCTGCGCGATGATGGTGTAGCTGCCGGTGCCGATATCGGTCATGTCGGTCTCGACCGTGACCACGCCGTCGCGGCCCAGCCGCACCCGCGCGCCCGAGGGATAGTTGATGTGGTTGCGGAAGGCGGAGGCGACTCCCATGCCGACCAGCCAGCGGCCATCGCGCACCCGGCCCGGCGTTGTGTTGCGCCGCGACCAGCCAAAACGCTCCGCCCCTTCGGTGAGGCAGCGGACCAGCTGGCGCTGCGAGAAGCGCCGCTCGGGTTTTTCCGGGTCGACCTGCGTGTCGTTCTTCACCCGGAACGCGATCGGGTCCATGGCCAGCTTCTCTGCCATCTCGTCCATCGCCACCTCCAGCGCCATCAGCCCCGGTGCCTCGCCCGGCGCGCGCATCGCATTGCCTTCAGGGAGGTCGAGCACCGCGAGCCGCATCGAGATGCGGCGGTTGGCGCCCGCGTAGAGGAGCTTGGTCTGACTGGTCGCGGTCTCGGGGCTGCCGTCCGGCTGGTTGCCCGAGACGCTTTCATGCGCGATCGCGGTGATCGTGCCGTCGCGGAGCGCGCCGATCTGGATGCGTTGCACGGTCGCAGGCCGGTGCGTGGAGTTGTTGGGCATGGTCGGGCGCGTGATCGCGACCTTGACCGGCCGCCCCGCCGCGCGCGCGCCCAGCGCCGCCAAGGGCGCGTCCGCGCGCAGGAACAGCTTGCCGCCGAAACCGCCGCCGACATAGGGCGAGATCAGCCGCACCTTCTCCTTGGGCATTCCGAGCGTCTTGGCCAGATCGCCGCGGCTCCACGCGATCATCTGGTTGGAGGTCCACAGCTGGAGCTCATCGCCGTTCCACGCGGCGAGCGAGGCGAACGGCTCCATCATCATGTGGCTCTGGTCGGGGGTGGTGTAGCGCTCGTCGAGCTGGACCGGCGCGGCGGCAAAGGCAGCCTCGAAATCACCGACGCGGTCGATGGCGGGCGAGCCGCTGCCTTCCTTGCTGCTACCGCCGGTGAGCGGCGCGGTCTTGAGCGCTTCGGCGAGGTCGAACCGGCCCGCCTCGCGCGCGTAATCGACGCGCACCAGCGCCGCCGCCGCGCGCGCCTGCTCGAACGTCTCCGCGACCACCAGCGCGACGGCCTGATGATAATGCTCGATCTCGGGACCGGCGAGCAGCTTCACCGTGTTGAACCGGCCCTTGCCGAGCGCGCCCGCATTCGCGGCGGTGACAATCGCCAGCACGCCGGGCGCGGCCTCCGCGGCCGCGAGGTCGATGGCGTTGATGCGTCCCTTGGCGATCGCCGAGGCGACGACATAGCCATAGGCGGGGTTCGCGACCTCGCGGTGATGCTCATAGGCGTAGGGGGCGGTGCCGGTCGTCTTGAGCGGCCCGTCGATGCGGTCATGCGCGCGGCCGACCACGGTCAGCCGGTCGATCGGGTTGGGGCCGGCTGGGGTGTCGAACTTCATGGGCTCAGGCCTTGGCTTGCGCGATGACGGAGGCGAGCGCGCGGGTGGCGAGCGGCAGCTTGTACGCGTTGTCCGCGGTCGGGGTCGCGCCCCCGAATGCGCGCGTGGTCACCGCCGCCGCGCCTCGTGGAAGCAATGCCTCCGCCTCCTCGACGCGCCACGGGCGGGGCGCGACGCCGCCGAACGCGACCCGGCCGGTGCCGTCCGGGTGGATGACGGCGGCAACCGACACCAGCGCATAGGCGTAGGAGGCGCGGTCGCGCACTTTCTCATAGAAATGCCGTCCGCCGAGCGGGCGCGGCAAGGTGACGGCGGTGATGAGCTCGCCGGGCCGGAGCACCGTGTCCTGCTCGGGATGGTTGCCCCATAGCCGGTGGAACTGCGCGATCGGGATCGTGCGATGCTGCCCGTGCGCGTCCACCGTCTCGACGCTCGCATCGAGCACGCGCATCGCCACCGCCATGTCGCCCGGGTGGGTGGCGATGCATTTGTCCGACACGCCGATGACGCCGAGGTGGCGCGAATAGCCGCCGATCGCCGCGCAGCCGGAGCCGGGCGCGCGCTTGTTGCACGGCATGTTGGGGTCATAGAAATACGGGCATCGCGTCCGCTGGAGCAGATTGCCCGCGGCCGTCGCCTTGTTGCGCAGCTGCCCCGACGCGCCCGCGACGATCGCGCGGGTGAGCACGGGGTAGTCGCGCCGCACCCGCTCGTCCGACGCGAGCGCGGTGTTGGTGACCAGCGCGCCGATCCGCAAGCCACCCTCAGGCGTAGCTTCGATCTTGTCGAAGCCGAGGTCCTGCACGTCGACAAGGTGCGTCGGCGTCTCGATCTGCAGCTTCATCAGGTCGAGCAGGTTGGTGCCCCCGGCGATGAACTTCGCGCCGGGCCGCTCCGCAGCGCGCGCCGCCACCACGGGGTCCTTGGCGCGTTCGTAGGTGAAGGCCTTCATGCCTGCGCTCCCGCGACTTCCGTCATTCCCTCGGCGATGTTGGAATAGGCGCCGCAGCGGCAGATGTTGCCACTCATCCGCTCGCGCAGCTCCGCGTTAGTGGGTTGCGGATGCGCGAGCAGGTCCGCCTGCACATGGCTCGGCACCCCGCGCCTGATCTCGTCCAGCACCGCCACTGCCGAGCAGATCTGGCCGGGGGTGCAATAGCCGCATTGATAGCCGTCGTGCCTGACGAACGCCGCTTGCATCGGGTGCAGCTTGTCCGGCGTGCCCAGCCCCTCGATCGTCGTGACGCGGTCGCCCTCGTGCATCACCGCGAGCGTGAGGCACGAGTTGATGCGGACGCCATCGACCATCACCGTGCAGGCCCCGCACTGGCCATGGTCGCACCCCTTCTTGGTGCCGGTGAGGTGCAGATGCTCGCGCAGCGCGTCGAGCAAGGTCGTGCGCGGGTCGAGCGTCAGCGCGCGGGGCACCCCATTCACCTCGAACTGGACGGGCATCATGGGCGGCGCATCCGCTTTCTTGAGGGGCGGAGCGGCGCTCGCCGGCGCGGTCGCGAGCACGGCGGTCGCCGTCCCACCCGCCAGCACGCTGCGGCGCGACACTTCGGGACCAGGCTTGTCCGGCATCGATCGAGCTTCCTTCGCATCCGACGCTGTCGGACGGTTAACATGGTCGGACGTGGCGCGATGCTCAAGGGACGCACCATCACGAACTCGGCGCATCCGCGAACAGCGGCAGCGGCGGGCGCTCCTCAACGGCTCCGAAGTTGGAGACGGTGACCCCGACCAGCCGGATCCCGGTCTCCGGCGGGAATACCGAGCGGATCAGGTCCAAACTGGCACGGAACAGCTGCTCGCGCGTCGCGACGGGGAGCGGGTGGCTGCGGCTGCGGGTGATCAGGCGGAAGTCGGCGTACTTCACCTTCACCGTCACGGTCCGCCCGAACGCCTGTGCGGCGTCGCACCATTCCCACACGTCCTCCGCCATCCGCAGCACCCCGGCCTCGATCTCGCCTGCCTCGGTCAGGTCGCGGTCGAACGTCGTTTCCGAGCCCGACGACTTGCGCTCGCGATGGGGGTTCACCGGGCGGTCGTCCTGCGCGTGCGCGATCGCATGGTACCAATCGCCCGCGCTGCCGAACCGTTCGCGCAGGAACGCGAGCGACCTGGCGCGCAGGTCCGCCCCCGTCTCGATGCCGAGCCGCTTCATCTTCGCCGCCGTCACCGGCCCGACGCCGTGGAAGCGCGCGACCGGCAGCGTCTCGATCCACGCCTCGCCCATGTCGGGCGTCACGGCGAACTGCCCGTTGGGCTTGCGGTGGTCGGAGGCGAGCTTGGCGAGGAACTTGTTGAACGAGATGCCCGCCGACGCGGTCAGCCCCGTTTCGGCGAGGATGCGCGCCCTGATCTCCTTCGCCGTCGCCCAGGCGGTCGGCAGCCCGCGCCGGTTGGCGGTGACGTCGAGATACGCCTCGTCGAGCGACAAGGGCTGGATGAGGTCGGTATAGTCGGCGAAGATCGCATGGATGCGGCGCGACACCGCGCGATAGGCGTCGAACCGCGGCCGCGCGAACACCAGCTCGGGGCAGCGGCGCAGCGCGGTGACCGACGGCATCGCCGAGCGGACCCCGAACGCGCGCGCTTCATAGCTCGCCGCCGCCACCACCCCGCGCGCGGCGGCGGAGCCCACCGCCACCGGACGACCGCGCAACGCAGGGTCGTCGCGCTGCTCCACCGACGCGTAGAAAGCGTCCATGTCGATATGGATGATCTTCCTGATCGTCCCCGGGTCCATCGCCGGCGACCTAGCCGATCGCGAACGGATAGGGAACGGTTGCCTCGACATCTTGGTTTACCGCGTGACCGGCTCCCATCCTGGAGCGCGAGGAGACGGATCGTGAGTGTGGCGTTTCGGCGGGATAGCGACGAGGAGCATCTGGAGCCCAAATTCGAGCGGCCGATCCCCAACGGGCCCAACCTCGTCACTCCGCGCGGGCTGCGGCTGATGCGGGAGCGCGTGGCGGAGCTCGAGACCAGCCTGCTCGATGCCGCCGAGCCCGAGCGTTCGGTGCTCGCTCGCGAGCTTCGCTATTGGCGCACGCGCGTCGTCACCGCGGTTGAGGCGCCGCCGCCCGGTGTGGAGGAGGTCGCGTTCGGATCGCGGGTCGCGGTCCGCATCATGGGGGCGGAAAAGGTGATCGAGATCGTCGGTGATGACGAGGCGGACCCGACGGCGGGCCGGGTCGCCTTTTCCGCCCCGCTCGCGCGCGCGCTGATCGGGTCCAGCGCCGGCGACGAGGTGCCTTTCGGACAAGGCACGATCGAGGTCATCGAGCTGATCGCGCCGGTTCAGGCGTCGTAGTCGAGCACCACGCCCTCGGTGAGCGGCACCGCCTGGCAGGTCAGCACATAGCCGCGCGCGACCTCATCCTCGCTCAGCCCGTAATTGACCTTCATCTCGACCTCGCCCGCGAGCAGCCGGGCGCGGCAGGTCGCGCACACCCCCGCCTTGCACGCGAACGGCGCGGGCAGACCGGCGGCGCGGGCGTTCTCCAGGATGCTGCCCTTGGCGGCGTCGAACTCTAGCGTCCGGCGGCGGCCTTCGAGCGTCACCTGCATTCTCAGCCCCGCCGCGCGCTGTTCAAGCGCCTGGTCACGCTCGACCTCGGCGGCAGAGCGCGGGCCGGCGGTGAACCGCTCCACCAGCACGCGGTCGCGCGCGACGCCCGCTGCATGGAGCGCCGCTTCGGCGGCGTCCATCATCGCGCCGGGCCCGCAGATGAACGCGGCCTCGACGCTGCGCGGGTCGACCAATGATTCGAGTACCGCTTCCATCCGTTCGGTGTCGATGCGGCCGTTGAACAGCTCGACATCGTCCGCCTCGGCGGTGAGGAAATGGTATACCTGCAACCGACCGAGATAGCGGTTCTTGAGCGCGGCAAGCTCTTCGAGGAACATGATCGAATTGGAGGAGCGGTTGCCGTACAGCAGCATGAAGCGACTTTCCGGCTCGACCGCCAAGCCGGTCCTCAGGATCGAGAGGATGGGCGTGATGCCCGACCCGCCCGCGATCCCGACATAGCTCGCGCGCGCCTCGGGCCGGAACGTCCAGGTGAAGCTGCCGTGCGGGGCCATCGCCTCGATCGTCGCGCCCGCGGCCAGCTCGCCCGTCGCCCAGGTCGAGAACGCGCCGCCGCGCACACGCTTGATCGCGACGCGGAGCGGCTCGCCGGGGGTGGCGCAGATGGAGTAATTGCGGCGGACGTCCTCGCCGTCGATGATCGTGCGCAGCGTCACGTGCTGCCCGGGCTCGAACGCGAACGCAGCCTTGACCTCGTCCGCAGGCTCAAGTGTCAGCGCGACCGCGTCGTCCGTCTCGCGGGCAACATGGAGAACCTTGAGCGGGAAGAAGGTAGTAACGGTCATCGCGGTCCTAATGGCATTTGAAGCGGTCGAACGGCTCCAGACATTCCTTGCACCGCCATAGCGCCTTGCACGGTGTGGAGCCGAAACGGCTGACCTCCACCGTGTCCTGCGACCCGCAGCGCGGGCACTCGACCACGTCCGGGCCGCGCAACGACCGCGCGTGGCTGCCGCGCGGCGGCGGCGCGATGCCGTAATCCTTCAGCTGCTGGCGACCCCGCTCGCTGATCCAGTCGGTGTTCCATGGCGGCGACAGCACCGTCTCGATACGCAGGCCGCAGAACCCCGCTTCATCCAGCGCCACCCGCACCGACGCCTCGATCGCCAGCGTCGCGGGGCAGCCGGTATAGGTGGGGGTGATCAGCACCGCGGGCGGGTCCGCGCGCAGGCCGCGGACGATGCCCAGGTCGATCACCGACACGACCGGGATTTCCGGGTCCGGCACCGAAGCGAGCGCCGCCATCACGCGCCGCTCGGCCTCCGCGTCGAGGGCCGCGCTTGCCACCGCTGCTACCAGACCGCGTCCGGATAGGCGCGCGGCAGATACTGCATCACCGCTAGCAGATGCCCCAGATGCTCCGAATGGTGACCCTTGCGCCCGCCGACGACGGCGCGGGGAAGCGTGGGCATCGGGATGGTTGCACCCTTCAACACCTGCACCAGCGTCGCATCGAACGCAGGGCGAAGCATCGACTTATCGACTGCGGCACCGGCGTCCGCCAGCCGCTGCTCGACCGCGTCCATCTGGAATAGTTCGTCAACGAAGCGCCAATGCCAGTCGAGCCCGTCGATCATCCGTTCGCGGCTATCGAGCGTGCCGTCGCCCAGCCGCACCACCCAGTCCGCGGCCAGTTCGGCATGGTAGCGCACCTCCTTGACCGCCTTGGCGGCGACCTCGGCGAGGCGCGGCTCGGCGGAGCGGGTCAGCGCCTCGTAGAGGGCCAGCTGATAGGTGGAGAACAGGAACTGGCGCGCCATAGTCCGCGCGAAATCGCCATTGGGCTGCTCGACCATCAGGCAGTTGCGGAACTGAAGCACGTCGCGGTGGAAGGCGAGCTTGTCCGCGTCGCGCGCCCTGCCTTCCAGCTCGCCCGCCAGTCCCAGCAGGAACGTCGCCTGCCCGATCAAATCGAGGCCCAGATTGGCGAGGCTCAGCTCCACTTCCAGCGCCGGCGCGTGCCCGCACCATTCGGACAGTCGCTGGCCGAGGATCAGCGCGTCGTCGCCTAGGCGCAGGCAATATTCAACCAGGTCGTCGCGATGGCCCTCGTAAAGCTGCTCGGCGACCGGCGCGTCGAAGGTGCCGGCGTGGCTGGCCCGCTCGGCGACCGTGACGTCCTCGGGGCGGATCGGCGGAAGCGAGGGCATCAGATATGCTTCAGCACGTCGGGGATGTCGTAGAAGGTCGGGTGCCGGTACACCTTGTCTTCCGCGGGCGCGAACAAGGGGCCGCTCTGGTCCGGGTCGGAGGCGACGATGTCGGTGGACTTGACCACCCACAGGCTGACGCCCTCCATCCGGCGGGTATAGACGTCGCGCGCGTGCCGACCGGCAAGCGCCGCGTCGGGCGCGTGGACCGAGCCGACATGCTTATGGCTGAGCCCCCCGCGCGAGCGCACGAACACCTCCCAGAGCGGCCAGTCGTGGCTCATCGCGTCAGGCCGCCAGCCGGGCCTGGCGCTTGGCCTCATGCGCGTCCGCGGCCTCGCGAACCCACGCGCCATTCTCCCATGCCTCGCGGCGTGCCTTCATCCGCTCCTTGGCGACCGGCCCCTCGCCGCGCACCACCGCGTAGAACTCGTCCCAGTCGATCGCGCCATAGTCATAGCCGCCCCGCCCCTCGTTCGCTTCCTCGTTCCACTTGAGGTCGGCGTCGGGGATGGTGAGGCCCAGATACTCGGCCTGCGGGACGGTGGCGTCGATGAACTTCTGTCTGAGCTCGTCATTGGTGTCGCGCTTGATCCGCCAGCGCATCGACTGGGCGGTGTTGGGCGAGTTCTCGTCGGGCGGGCCGAACATCATCAGCGACGGCCACCACCAGCGATTGAGCGCGTCCTGCGCCATCGCGCGTTGCTCGGGCGTGCCGTTCGCCAGCACCATCATGATCTCATAGCCTTGGCGCTGGTGGAAGGACTCTTCCTTGCACACCTTGACCATCGCGCGAGCATAAGGGCCGTAGCTGGTCCGCTGCAGCGGCACCTGGTTCATGATCGCCGCGCCGTCGA
>CAXTTU010000129.1:0-8696 GCA_964247225.1 uncultured Sphingomonas sp.
GCCTCCGAGCCGGGGGCGACCTTGAAGCGGTTCATGGCGATGAACATGGGGCGGGGTCCTGTGCGGTGGGGTGTGGGGTATGAGTTTGGGGCGGCGCGGGCGGGCGGCAAGCGATGGGGATGGATGGTGCGGGTGCTGCTGGCTTGACGGCACTGCTCAGGGTCAAAACTCGATCATGATTACAGCCAAGCCGCTGTCGTCGTTCATACGCAAGATGCCGGATTTAAGGCTGCGGCTTGATCTGGAAGTGGACTCAACCTACTCGGGCTTCCTGTTCTGATGAGCGCGCGCGCATGATCTCCTCGACCTGATCTCGATGCGCGTTCCCCCACTCGCACAGCGGCATGAGTGCTCGCACGAGCGTCATGCCGAAAGGGGTCATGGCGTAGTCCACCATCGGCGGCACCCGCTGGTAGTCGTGGCGGACCAGCACGCCCGCTGCGACCAGCTCGCGCAACTGCTGGATCAGCACCTTCTCGCTGACGCCCGCAACTCGGCGTTTCAGCTCGCCAAAGCGCGTCGGTCCGTCCCCGAGGTGGTACAGGATCAGCGGCTTCCACTTGCCGCCCATCACGGCAAGCGCGACGTCGAGGCCGCACACGGGTTCGAAGGTCTCCATGGGGCGAACTTACACTTACCTCCAGGTAGGTTCTAGCCCGCTGAACAGCACTGCCCCATGTCGCCTGGGAACAACGGACGGAGGCGAACATGGGCAGGCTCGACGGCAAGGTGGCAGTTGTTACAGGCGCCAACAGCGGCATCGGTCTGGCGTGCGCGAAGCGCTTCGCCCAAGAGGGCGCGCGCGTGTTCATGACCGGACGGCGGCAAGCCGAGCTCGATGCGGCGGTGGCCGAGGTGGGCGGGGACGCGCGCGGCGTGCAGGGCGACGTTTCTAACCTCGCCGACCTCGACCGGCTCTACGAGGTCGTGCGCGAGGAGGCCAGGCGCATCGACGTGCTGCTGGCCAATGCCGGTGGCGGCGACTTCGCGCCCCTTGGCCACATCACCGAAGCGCATTACGACCGCATCTTCGACACCAACGTGAAGGGCACGTTGTTCACCGTCCAGAAGGCCCTGCCGCTGCTGGTCGACGGCGCTTCGGTGATCCTGACCGGGTCGCCGAACGGCAACAAGGGTGGGGCTTCCTTCTCCGTGTACAGCGCCAGCAAGGCGGCTATTCGCAACTTCGCCCGGAGCTGGATCCAGGACCTGGCCCCGCGTCGCATCCGCGTTAATGTGCTCCTGCCGGGGCCGATCGCGACGCCGGGCCTGCTTGGGCTCGTCCCGGAAGAGGCGAAAGGCGGCTTTGTGAGTCACCTGGCGACGCTGGTACCCCTCGGCCGCTTGGGAACCGTGGACGAGATCGCCGCCGCCGCGTTGTTCCTCGCGTCGGACGAGAGCAGTTTCGTCAACGGCAGCGAGCTGTTCGCGGACGGCGGCTCGGCGCAGGTCTGATGACAGTCTCGCCGGCCAGCGCGTAAGCGAACAGCGGAAGGAGGAACTGCTATGGCCGAAACTGCCGAGGCGCTGGCGCGAGAGTTTTTCCAACGGGTGTGGGCACCGCCGCACGATCTCGACGCGATCGACGAGCTGATGACGGAGGATTACCGCATCACCACGGCCGGCCAGGTGGTGGAGGGCCGGGCGGCGTTCAAGGCGTGAGTCTCCTCCATGCAGGAGGTGGTTCAGGGCGCGACCAACACGCACCTGGAGATCATCACCAACGCCGCCGGCGACCGTGTGGTGTCGCGCTGGGTCACGCGCGGCGCCGACAACGGCATCTTCGGCCTACCGGCGGACGGGCGACCCGTCGAGTTCTCCAGTATCGCGATCTGGCGTGTCGAGGGCGACCGGCTCGCCGAGTGCTGGGTGGAACGCAGCGCGCTCGAACTATTCACCCGGCTGCGGCAGCCCTGACCTGGGCATCGGGCAAGCCGCCCGAGCTGTGCAGATCACCTGAACCGACGTCCGACTTCGGTGAGCGTTTAAGCTGCCGAAAATGTCTGGTTTTGGGTCTTAGCAGGTGCGGAGCTGCTGGCTCGCAGGTGTCCGAGAGCTAGCCAGCATGGGCCGCAGCCGACCCGTGTTACGCACGACAGCCGCTGCTGCGGCGCGTGGCGCACGATCTGGCACGGTGAAGGTGAGAACGGCGAGCTGGCCGCTGCCCAGCTCGTGCGCGTGGCCGCCTAGCATCAAGCCTGGGTCTTCGTAGGCTCGTCATTCGGAATCGGCGTCTCGATCGAAGGGTCTTCGGCGCCGTCCTCAACCGCCGCTTGCAGTTTGGCGATCTCCATGTCGGTGACCCCGTTACCCGTCGGCTGGATCGGCAGGTCGGCGGGGGAGTCGATGTCGTGTTCGGATCGAGTGCTGTCGGTCATCTCGTGCTCCTGACTGAGCGTCCTCAACGCACCAGTCGCCGAATGGGGCAATGCATGGGAGAATGCCGGCCTGTGGCCGTTGCACCAACGAGGATGAACAGCAGGAATGGGGGAGCCGAAGCTACCTAGCGACGATCGGGTTTTGTCCTGACCCCCCAAGGATCATCGGCGCGTCGATTACGTCCGCCCGATCCAGCCGTTGTGCGGGACAGAGGAGATCGTCGTTCCATGTCCCCCGCATCCTGAACCCTGCCGCCAGCGTCGCCGCGCTAGCCGGCGCGCTCTCGCCGTTGAGGCGCTCGGCGCGGTCGGGATCGTACTGGGCGCGAGCGCGGTGGTGGGGCGGCGCAATGCGCCCGACCCGTCGCACCCCGCGATCCGCCGCTGGTATCGTTGCCTCGACAAGCCGGGCTTCACGCCGCCGGACCCGGCGTTCGCGGCGGTGTGGCCGGTGCTGGAGGCCGGTCTGGCAATCGGCGGCTACCGGCTGCTGCGTCGGCCATCGGGCCTGTCGCGCAACGCGGCGGTCGGTCTCTGGCTGGTGAACACCGCCACCGTGGGCGGCTGGACCGAGCTGTTCTTTCGCAAGCGATTGCTGGGGGCGAGCGCCGCGATGTCGGCGGCGATGGCCGCGACGAGCGCGGCCTATTTCGCGACCGCCGCCAGGGTCGATCGGGCCGCCGCCGCCGCGGGAATACCGTTCGTGTTCTGGCTTGGTTTCGCGACCCTCATCGCCGAACGGATCTGGCGCGACAATCCGGTGAACGGGCAATGAGCCGGGTCACCGTTTGGCACGACGGCAGCTGCCCGCTCTGCCGTCGCGAGATCGCGCTGATGCGCCGGCTCGATCGGCGGGGCAGCATCACCTTTGTCGACGCGACCGGCCCGCAGGCATGTCCGATCGACCGGGCCGATCTGCTGGCCCGGTTCCACGCCCGCGAGGACGGCGGACCCCTCCTCTCCGGAGCCGCGAGAGCGCCCTGACGCCCACTTGTGGGTCCGAACGGGCAGCGCAGACCGGATGGTTGGCTGAGGGCAGCTAGTCGGGTTCGCACCCGCGACAGGGCGTTCACGCTGCCTAGCCGTACCTGAACGCCGACATTCATCCCCTTGGGATTCAAGTTATCGTGAAAGCGACAAGAGTGCCTCCGCACATTGCATCAGGCTTTCACCTTCGACATCCGCCTTGTGCATCACGGGCGAGAAGGGGCGGTCGGCCGAGAGATAGGCGGTCGTGAGTCCGGCGGCCTTTGCGCCGTGGACGTCCCAGGAGTGCGCCGCCACCAGCGCCAGCGTCTCCGGCGCAACCCCGGCCGTGTCGGCGGCCCGGCGATAGACTTCCGCGCGCGGCTTGAAGAGCTTGACCTCCTCCACCGAAACGATGTGATCGACGAGTTCCCGCAGGCCAGCGTTCGCCAGCAGCGTGCGGGTCCAGGATGCCGACCCGTTGGTCAACGCCAGCACGCTGCACCCGGCCCAGCGCAGCGCCGCGAACGCAGCGGCGGCGCCGTCGCGGGCGGGCAGCTCCGTCAAGCCTTCAATGACCGCCTTGCGCTGGGCGGACGAAGCGGACAGGCCCTGCTCGGCCAGAACGCCGGCGAGCGCTCCGTCCAGCACGTCCGTGAACGGCGCGAACGCGTCCGTGACGGCCAGTGCGAAGGCGTCGCGCAAGCCGCCGGCGAACCAGCCTTCCAATGCAGCCGGGGGCAGGCCCAGCGCGGCCAGCCGCGGGCGCAGCGGTTCGAGCGGAAAGGTCGTGCCGATGATGTCGAACGCCACAGCTTTGGGACGCGACGGCTTGCCCAGGCCGAACATGCGTGATCTCCTCCAAATCCGTTCGCTGCGTAGCGAGGGAGCGACGAGCCGGGGCTGACGTGGGTTGTTTCGGCCGAGCTTTCGCCTGCGTTAGCGCGATCCGAAGGGGAAGCGCCATGTTCCAAAGCCGCGACAGTGTGACCGACATCTGGGGCGGGCGCACGCCGCACGGGGCGGGCGAGGCCTGGCCCGTCCGCGTCGACGAGCAGACGCAGACGGAACCTGACCGTTGGGTCCAGTCGGCCTGCGTGCTCTGCTCCAACGGCTGCGGCTGCGACATTGGGGTCAAGGACGGGCGCATCGTCGGCGTGCGTGGGCGCGCGGCCGACGTGGTCAACCATGGCCGCATGGGCCCGAAGGGGCTGAACGGCTGGGAGGCGAATAACAGTTCCGACCGGCTGACCACGCCGCTGATCCGCCGCCACGGACGGCTCGAGCCCGCAAGCTGGGATGAGGCGATGGACCTGATCGTCCGCCGCAGCCAGGAAATCCGCGACCGCTACACCGCATCCGCGATCGGCTTTTACACCTCGGGCCAGATGTTCCTGGAGGAGTATCACACGCTCGCCGTGATCGGAAAAGGCGGGCTCGGCACGCCGCACATGGACGGCAACACCAGGCTCTGCACCGCCACCGCGGCGGCCGCGCTCAAGGAGACTTTCGGGTCGGACGGGCAGCCGGGTGCGTATGAGGACATCGACGTCACCGACTGTATACTCCATGTCGGGCACAACATCGCGGCCACCGACACGGTGTTATGGATGCGCGTGCTCGATCGGCGCGCGGGGCCGAACCCGCCGCGGCTCATCGTCGTCGACCCGCGCCGCGCCGCACCGCGACTGCGGCGGAGGCGGACCTGCACCTCGCGCCCAGGATCGGCACCAACGTCGCACTGCTGAATGGGCTGCTCCACCTGCTGTTCGAGGGCGGGCATATCGACCGGGCGTTCGTGGACGCGCGCACACGCGGGTTCGACGTGCTGGCAGCTATTGTGAAAGATTATTCGCCGGAACGCGTCGAGGCGATCACGCACGTTCCCGCCGCTGACCTCCGCCGCGCGGCGGCGATGATCGCGGAAAGCGAGGGGCTGGTCTCCACCTGCCTTCAGGGCGTGTACCAATCGAACCAGGCGACTGCGGCGGCGTGTCAGATCAACAACGTCAATCTGGTCCTCGGCCGGATCGGCCGACCCGGCTGCGGCATCCTGCAGATGAACGGGCAACCGACAGCGCAGAACACACGCGAGACGGGCGCGGACGGCGACCTGCCGGGCTTTCGCAACTGGGCGAACAAGGCGCATGTCCGGCAGCTCGCCGAGTTGTGGAACGTCGAGCCGGACATCATCCCGCATTGGGCGCCGCCGACGCACGCGCTAGAGATGTTCCACCATTGCGAGACGGGCTCGATCCGGATGCTTTGGATCAGCGCCACTAATCCCGCCGTCTCCATGCCCGATCTGCCGCGCGTGCGCCGCATCCTTGCAAAGGAAGCGCTGTTCGTCATCGCGCAGGACGCATTCATGACGGAAACAACGCAGCTGGCGGACGTGGTGCTGCCCGTCGCGATCTGGGGCGAGAAGACCGGCTGTTTCACCAATGTTAGCCGTACCGTGCACATCAGTCACAAGGCGGTCGATCCGCCCGGGGCGGCGCGCTCCGACCTCGATATCTGGCTCGATTACGCCCGCCGCATGGACTTTCGGGACAAGGATGGCCGGCCGCTGATCAAATGGTCGGACCCGGAAGGCGCGTTCGACGCGTGGCGCGAGTGTTCGCGCGGGCGGCCGTGCGACTATTCCGGCCTGAGCTATGCCAAGCTGACCGGCGGGTCGGGCGTCCCCTGGCCGGTGAACGGGGAGCATCCGGACGGGAGCGTACGCGTCTATGAGGACCTCCGGTTCCCGACCGACCCGGACCATTGCGAGCATTTCGGCTCTGACCTCGACACCGGCGCGCCGTGGGATGAGACCAAGTACCGCGCGATGGAGCCGGACGGCCGCGCGTTCCTGAAGGGCACGCATTACCGACCGCCGACCGAGGAGCCGGATGCGGACAATCCATTCTATCTCACCACCGGGCGGCTGGTGCATCATTTCCACACCCGCACCAAGACCGGGCGGTCGCGTGCGCTCGCGTGCGCTTCGTGACGCGGCGCCTGACGAGCGTGTCCAGCTCGCGCGCGCCGACGCCGAGCGACTGGGCGTAGCGGAAGCGGATTGGGTGCGGATCACCTCGCGGCGTGGCGCGGTGGAGGCGCGCGCGACACTGGGCGACATCGAGCCCGGCCAGGCCTTTGTGCCCTTTCACTTCGGCTATTGGGACGCGCCCGGCCGCGCGCGGGCGGCGAACGAGCTGACGCTCTACGAATGGGACCCGATCTCCAAGCAGGCGGTCAGGATCGAGCGCGTCGACGCGCCGACGACGGAGCAGCCGATTACAGTGAACCTCCACCCGGAGCAGGCGAGCGGCGACCCGTCCCTCGCCACCGCCGCGCTCGAAGCGGTGAAAGGCGCGGTCAAAGCGGCGGCGAAGGCGGTCACGTCCGGCAAGCCGCGCGCGCACCTCGCCGACTATTTGGGGCTGCTCGACGAGAGCGAGAAGCGGCTGGTGAAGGCGTTCGATCAGGTGCGGCGGACGCATCCGGATACGCCGGACATCGTCAGCGAGTGCGGGTTGTTCGCGGAATGGGCGAACCAGGCGTCCGCGTCGCTCCAACCCGCCATCGCCCGCTATGGCGAGCGGCGCGAGGACGAGCCCGAGCGGTTGGACAGGGCGCTGCTGGTCCAGCGCAAGCAGACAGGCTTCGACCTGCTCCGCGACCTGCACGACCTGTTCCTGCTGGCGAACGAAAGCTTCGTTTCGGTGACGATCCTCGACCAGGCGGCGGTCGCGCTCAGGGACGGCGCGTTGCGCGACGCGTTGGAGCCAATCCGGTCGAACAACGACCGGGTGCGCGAATGGCTGTACGCGCGGTGCCGCCAGGCTGCGCCGCAGTCGCTGATTGTGCCGTCATGAGCTGCGCATAGCCGGTCAGGTCGGCCATATAGTGCGACGGCAGCAACACGGCATTGTCGCCCGCGGCGTCGAGCGTGCCGTAAGTGCCATAGACCACCCGCGCCTCGGGCAGCGCGACGCCGCTCTCCGTGTGGAAGTCACGGATCACCAGTTCGTGCCGCACGGGATCGACCGTCTGGGCGGCGGCCGGCGCGGCAGGCACGAGCGCCGCCACCGCTGCGGCGAGAAGGCGGTGGATGCCCGATCGTCGCAGGACGTTCACTCGGTCACGCCTTCACCGCCGTCAGATGCGCGCTCAGATGCTTGTTCATCTCGAACATGCTCGACTGCTTCTTGCCGAAAATCTTCTCCAGCTTGGCATCGGCATTGATGTTGCGCTTGTCCTTCTCGTCCTGAAGGTCGTGCTTCTTGATATACTCCCACACCTTCTTGACGACCTCGCTGCGCGGTAGGTCGTCCTTGCCGACGATCTCGGCCAGTTCGGGCGAGGGCGTGACCGGCGCGGTGATGCCGCCGCGCGCGCCGCCAACCGGCTTGTCGGTGGCTTTCACCTTCTTCTCCGCCGCCTCCGTCTCGTCCTTGCCCCGTTTGCTTGCCGTGCGTGCCATGTCTCATCCCCTGTGAAGGGCCCGATGTGAGGCCCGCGGCGATTATCAGGCAAACCAGAACAGAGTTCCACCCCTGATTCCTGAAGCGAAGCGCCTCAGTCAGCCATCACCCAGCCGAAGGTTTGCTCAAGAGCGTGGATATCTCTGCCGACCAAAGAACGTGCGAGTGTGCGGCTTCAGCCGACGTGAACATAACGAGCATCACGCGCCATCTGTGCGGTGGGCGGTTTTCCGCCCCTAACGACCTTTTGCCGCCGCTCCCGTGTCGGCTCAACTGGATCCGGTCGGGATTCGGCACCGGCATGGTGCTGATCGCGAGCTTGTCCCCCCAGATCGGGGTCGCGCCCGAGTGAAGTTCGGACGGCGGCCCCGCGCTGAGCTTGGAGGTTTCGCGCCGGGCCTAGACATTAAGCCGATGTTGCCTGGCGCGTACCGCCCGTTTCCCGCAGAGCGGCGTAGCGAGCCGCCATATCGAGATGTAGCGCCTTCACCTCAGGGTCGATCGCGGACGCGGTCAGGTCGAGTTCCTGTTGCGCTCGCCGCGTATGGTACTCGTCGTCGGTCTCATCCGGCATGTCGCGTACTGCCCCGACGGCTGCGGCGAAATTGCTAAACGTAGGTTATGATATAAGGGAGCCCATCCCACTTTCATTACGGATGCGAATCGGTGAACTGGACGGGCACGCTATTTACCAGCTCCGCTTTCATCTCGCCCGAGGACCGACAGGCGCTTGCCGAGATCACAACCGGTCCTCGATCGCTCAGGGCGGGCGTGGACCTTGTTTCCGAGGGCGAACAGACCGGTAGCGTTTATGTCATTACCGAAGGGTGGGCGTGCCGGTATAAGACCACCCGCGGTGGCGGTCGTCAGATTACCGGGC